>JBJMUK010000230.1:0-4171 GCA_045811225.1 Sphingomicrobium sp.
GGTAGCCTCGATTTCTTCAAGAAGCTCGGCAACCAGGAATATCGCATCGCGGTGTATGCCAAGGACAGCTACGACCGCACCCACCCGCTTTCGAGCGAGCGCATCCAGGCGCTGCAACAGGTCTATTCCAAGGATCCGGCCTGGGATCGCCCTACCGACCCGAAGCTGGAGGCTCGATACCAGCGGGTGAAGGCAAAACTGCTCGGCTATGTGAATCCGAAGCTGGCTGTCAGCAAGTTTCCGGAGAGCGACAAGAGCGTGCCCGGCCACTACGCCCGGGCCTATGCCTACTACGTCGGCTCCTACTCCGACAAGGCGCTGGCGGAGGCGGATGCCTTGCTGAAGCTGGAGCCGCACGATCCCTACTTCCTGGAGCTGAAGGGCCAGGTTCTACTGGAATCCGATCGCCCGAATGAAGCGATCGCGCCGCTCAGGGAAGCGCTCGCCGGTGCCAATAACGCTCCGCTGGTCGCGTCCATGCTCGGCCATGCGCTCGTTGCCAGCGACACGCCGGAGAACACGGCCGAGGCCAAGCTGATGCTGAAAGCGGCGGTGAACCGCGACAATGACAATCCCTTCGCCTGGTACCAGCTTGGAATCATCTACGACCGTGAAGGCGATCAGGCGCGGGCGGCTCTCGCAACGGCCGAACGCAAGAACCTGGAAGGCGAGCCAAAGCTTGCGCTTGCGAGCGCAACCATGGCCATGCGCGGCATCCCGGCCGGCTCGCCGGACTATCTTCGGGCACAGGATATCGTCATGGTCTCCCGGGCCGAACTGGCCAAAAAAGACAAACGATACCGGGACAAGGACGAGAAGAAGCAGTGAGCGACAGCAATGCATCGCAGGGGCGCGGATCGACACTCGGGTCCGCGGTGTTTGGCGGCGTGGTCGGGGCGGCGCTGACCGCCGGCCTGCTCTTCTACGCAGGCCCGCAGCTGATCGGCACGCGCATGGTGCGGCAGGCCCTGCTCGCCGACCCCAACATCCTGGTGGAGACCGCCGACGCGCTCAGGGACCAGCAATATGCCCCGGTGGTTGCGCAGCACCGCCAGGCTCTGGAAACGCCCTTTGCCTCGTCCTGGAAAGGTTCGGCGAAGCCCGACGTCACTTTGGTCGAGTTTTTCGACTACGCCTGCTCTTATTGTAAGGCGAGCAATCCCGACATCGACCGCCTAGTCGCCGAGGACCCCAACCTGCGTGTAGTCTATCGCGAGTTCCCCATCCTGGGGGCTGACAGCGTAACTGCCGCCCGTCTGTCACTCACAGCGTCCCGCGCAGGGCGTTTCCGCCAGTTCCATGACGCCCTTTACGCAGCAGGCCGCCCGGGGTCCGAGACGCTGGCGCTCGCAGCGAAAGCGGTGGGATTACCGGCGCAGGTGACCCCGGACCCGGCCATTGAGGCGGAGTTGAAGCGCAACTTCCAGATCGCTGGGCAGCTAGGCGCCACCGGCACCCCGCTGTTCGTCGTGGGTAACACCGTGATGAACAGCGCTGTAGGCTATGACGCGCTGAAGGCCGCCGTTGCAAATGCCCGGAAGGCGAAGAGCTAGGCGCAAGCGCCGCTACACGCCCATCAATCCTCGGGCGATGGAGTGCCACAAAGGCGTGTCCCACAGCAGTTGCGTCGCAACGGCGAAGGGCAAAGTAAGGCCCAGCCAGATCCAGTAAGCTCTATGAACGCCGCGGTTCCGGATGACGTCCCAGACGAACATGGGGGAAATCGCCAAAAGCACATAGAATTCGGGCGCAAGGGGTGTGATCGGCATCGTTGTCGGTAGCCATGGAATCCGATCGATCCCCGCCGGCAGTGTCGCGGATGTCGCCAGGATCATCATCCGCTTGTGCAGTCCGGCGTCGCTGCCCCGCGCTCGTATGCCGATTGCGAGGAACAGAGGGAATAGAATGCCGATGCGCAACTGCAGCATCAGGATGTTGTCCTTGATGGAAAGCAGCGTCTCCAGCTCCTGCCGAACTTCGGATGGAGCGGACAGCAAGGCGTTCGCTGTCTCGTGATACATGGTCGGAGCAAGGACCAAGCCAGCCAGCACTAATGCGGGCGCGAGTACCAGGGCCGACAGGCCCAATCGCATATGATATTCGCAGCGCCCAACGGCCATGAGCCAGGTCTGCGCGAGCAGCAGCAGCAGAAACGACGCCATCAGCACCGCATGCACATGCATGACTAGCGGGAAGGGAGGTCGCGCCCCGCTCTGGACGGCAGCGACTTTCATGAGTGAGTCCGGAATGAAGCCGGTCAGTGTGATGATGATGAAACTCGCCGCGGTGAACACGTAGATCCAGCGGTCGAGCGCATGTGCGCGCGGCGTGCCGGAAAGCAGGTCTGGACGGCGCTCGTTATTCACAAGTCCGGATGCAATTGTCGCCATTGGTACCCCTCCATCCAAGAGATTCACCACTGGGGATTACTGTCCCTGACGCGCGCTTTGGCCCCTGCCAGCGCTACTCACTCACACCGGCAACAGCGGGCCATGAGGATGCGAAAGCGCGATCTTACGCCTGATCCGCGCGGTAGCAATTTATAAATTGGCGTGCGGTAAACTCAACCTGACCGAGTTCGGAGTTCTCATGCAGTCCCGTAACCGCATTCTTTTCACGGCACCCCTGCTGGGGGCCGTCGCCGCCTGCGGCTCGCCCGGCCTGCCGGCCAAGGCGACCGTCGTCACGATCGACCATGAGTGCGTCATCATCGAGAGCACCGGTCGTTCGGTTGATGATCCACGAGGCGGCGGACAGATCAATGCAAGCGAGATGCGCACGACCAAGGGCGAGTGCAAATCTGTCGACGAATGGGCCGAAGTCCGGAAAAAGCGCAACAAAAAGGTTGATGGGACTGCGGCGGTGCACGTTGAATATCGGGCGCCGCAGGACGGAAGCTTCCGCACGGGAACGCTGAACTTCACGGGCCGCGATGACGAATTCTATGAACTGAAAGCCGGCGACACGATCGACATAGTTGTCGCCAAGGACAATCCGGATCGCATCCGCAAGAGCTAGGGCGGTCCCAACCGAACCGAGTCCGGGCCGCGACTTAGGAATCGTTGCAGGTTCACTGCGTCGCCAGTGGCCGCAGACGATGCAGTATTGTCGAAGATGCACCAGCGCTCAGCAGTCGGTCCCTCTGCGCTGCCGATCGCTGCGACATATTCGCTGATCCTATCCGCATAGCTGGACCGGTAGCGCTCGGGCGATCCATGTAGTCGCCAATAATGAAGTCCTGGCCAGCCTCCTGGCAGTGCGGCGGAGGGACAGATTGCCGGGTCGGCCGCCACACGCGCTACGCGCATGTCGCGAAGCAGCGCTTCTTGCTCCTCCCCGAACCAGCTCAAGTGACGCGGCTCAACAACGATCCTGGCGGGGCATCTTCGTGCCAGGCCTTCAAGGAACGCGATGACGGTCTCGCGGTGAAACTCCAGCTTGGGAGGAAGTTGCAGCAGCAAGATCGCCAGCTTTTCGCCAAGCACTTCTGTCTGCGTCAGGAAGTCGCCTAGCAGATCGTCGCAGTCAACCAGCTTGCGCTCGTGAGAGACGGTCTTCGGGATCTTGACGGAGAAGCGGAACGTCTCCGGTACGGCATCCCGCCAACGCTCCCACGTGCCGAGGCGGTGCGGCCGGTGAAAGGAGCTATTGATCTCCGTGACCGGCAGAACACTGGAGTAGCGTTCCAGACCTGAGCCTTCGGCGGGGAATGAGCTTGCGGCGGCCGGGCCGATCGACCAGCCTGCGGTGCCGACCCGAACCTGCATGACGCCTTCTGTCACGGGCAGAGAATCCGCGAGTCCGTCAGCGGTTCCTTGCCGGGAGACCGCAGATCAGGAGGAAGAGAGTTCGCCGCCCTTGAACCCCTGCGCAATCACGTACCACTCGCTCGAGTCCTTGCGGCTGGCGGGCGGTTTGGCGTGCTTCACGCTGCTGAAGTAGCGTTTGAGTTCGGCAACCAGGTGATTGTCGGCCCCGCCGGCGAGTACCTTCGCGACATAGCTCCCGCCGGGTCGGAGGATCTCCGCCGCAAACTCCAGGCCTGCTTCGACCAACCCCATGGTACGCAGATGGTCCGTCTGGGGATGGCCCACGGTGTTGGCGGCCATGTCCGACATTACGAGATCGGCGGGACCGCCCATAGCGTCTTTCAGCTTGGCGGGCGCATCCT
>JBJMUK010000231.1:0-6948 GCA_045811225.1 Sphingomicrobium sp.
CGGTCCGAATCCGGCCGCCGCCCCATTCCGCCTGGCCGCCGCCTCAACGGCCACCCGCCAGCGTGCGCTCGAGTGCCTGACCAGCGCCGTCTATTACGAAGCAGGAAGCCAGGATGCGGACGGCCAGCGCGCCGTTGCGCAGGTTGTGCTCAACCGGGTGCGGCACCCCGCCTTTCCGGCCAATGTCTGCGGGGTCGTTTACCAGGGCTCCACCCGCGCTACCGGGTGCCAGTTCACCTTCACCTGCGACGGATCGCTGATGCGTCGGCCGAGCATCGATGGCTGGGCCCGCGCTCGCAAGATTGCCGAAGCAGCGCTTGCCGGCGCGGTTTACGCCCCTGTCGGCTATGCAACCCACTACCACGCCAATTACGTGGTTCCTTATTGGGCATCGAGCCTGGTCAAGAACGCGGTCGTTGGTGCGCACATCTTCTACCGCTGGACTGGTGGCTGGGGACGCCCGCTCGCCTTCGCCAAGCGCTACGCAGGGGTTGAGCCGGATGTCGGTTCCTTGCGTACCGCGGCGCTCGCGGCGGAAGTTGCGAATGCAAAGGCGGCGCTCGCTGCCGCCCCGACTGACGACAACCCGCTGAAGATCCAGGAAGCACATGACCTTGCGGTGATGGATGCCTTGTTCGCCAACGGCAAAGCGCCGCCGGAAAAGCGAGTCATCGTCCGCTTCAATCCTGCCGCTCGCAAGGCGGTCGAGGAAGCCACCCATCGCGAATATGTCGACAAAGTCGCCGCTTCCGATAATCTCCGCTGGTCCTTGAGCGGAGACGTCGTGCAAGAAAGTGACAAACCCCTCGGCAAGGCGAAAGCCCCTGCTGCTCCCGCAGGTGCCGTGGGCGCTTCGGCTCCGTGAGCAACTTCACCCCGGCCGAACGCGTCGAGGTCGATCGACAGTACAAGATTCTCGTGAAAGCGCTGCACGCGCTGGACCCGGAGCATCCGAATGTTCTGCGCGCGGCGCTGACTCGGGCTGAGCACTCCTCGACCGATCCGACATTGGCCCGAGTCCTTGTCGCTCGGGAGATCCTGCGCGGCATCGCCTGGGAAGGCCGAGCACCGCTTACCGTTCGCGAATTCGCTTTGCCGGGTGAGCTGGCGGCAGCATTGTCGGAGGCGGAAAAGCTTGGCCGTTCGATCGGCCCCTTCGCGCTGCAGAAGCGGCGCGGGATCTTCGGATTTTTCGCGCCCAAGAAAGCCTTCGCTCAGTCAGGCAAGGAAGCCCTGATGCGCTGCCGTGCTATCGGCGCCGCCCATGAGCGTCGGCAGATGGCTCGGCGCCCTGGGCGGGGCGTTCGTCACGCTTAGGCGGTTGCGTGGGGCCAGCGTCTCGCGCGCTGCTCAAAAGCACCTGTACTCTGGCACGTAGGCGGTCCAGCCGCCCCTCGATCGCGACATAATCATTGGACAGCAATGTCGCCGACGCCATTTGGCGGGCAGTGACTGCCGACGCGCTGAACACTCCGTCGTCATGGATTGGGTCGGAATTTCGCATCTCGAGCACGGTGTTGTCGAACGCGGCGCAACCGTCGAACCTCGCCATCGTCGGGCCGGCGCGCAGATCGCGATGGCAAGCACGGCTCTCCTCCACAGCCCGATCGTCGGCTCCAGAGGCCGACAAGGCCGACGCGTGTCGCACGGCCGTCAGGATCGCTGTGCTCTCGAGGGGATCGTCGAAGGCGGCGAGAGTAGCCACGGATCCCGACTGGACGTCGTCACTCTGGGGCTGAAGGACGTCCTTGAAGCCCCCCCAATATTCGCTCAGCGCATATTGGAGCGGCTCACGCTTGAGATAGAGAATGGCGGCGATCAGCAGAACGACGATCGGCCAGATCCTGACCCGCCTTCTTGGCTGCGGAACGACCCGCCGGCGTGTCGAGCGCCTGGCGTAGATGGCCTCGGCAAGATCCTTTGGCTTGGTCGCTTCCGCTATCTGCGAGGTCGGTTTGCGCAATTCGAAATAGGCACGGTTGATCTCCGCTGCGCGCGCCGCATCGCCGCCTTCGCGGTCCGGATGATAACGCTTGATTAGCGCCTTGTAGGCCTTGTCGACCGCAGCGCCGTCGGCGCCAGGCTCGAGGCCTAAAGCCCTATAAGCAGAGGGATTGGAGCTCATCGTCGCTCGGTCTTCTAGTCGAGCCTCACCCCGGCGCAAAGCGGCGGGGTGAACAAGCCATCCATGACTGGGAAATGGCGCGAGTGACGGGGCTCGAACCCGCGACCTCCGGCGTGACAGGCCGGCGCTCTAACCAACTGAGCTACACCCGCGTTCGGCGTGGGCGGGCAACTAGGTGAGGGCCTGTGGGCTGTCAACCGAGCCTTCGTCTTTTTCGTCCGGATCGCCGATGTGCGTCAGCGTCCCATGCTCAAACAGGAAGCCTGCAATGTCCGGCGTCCCGGCCGCTGAGAAGACGGTTTTCATGATGATCAGCAACGGGACCGCAAGCAAAGCGCCGGTGGTTCCCCACACCCACGACCAGAAGCTCAGTGAAATCAGGATCGCCAACGGGCTGATGGTCAGGCGTTTGCCGACGATCAGCGGCGTAATGAAGTTCGCTTCCACCAGATGCATTCCGACGAAGATCGCGGGGGGCAACAACGCGGACCACGCATCCGGGTAGGTCATCAGGCCGCCGAAGAAGAGCAGCAAGGCAGAAGCAATCGGTCCCAGGTACGGGATGTAATTCAACACTGCGACGATGCCGCCCCACATCAGGGGAGAATCCATGTTCAGCTGCCAAAGGATCAGCGCCGTCAGGCCGCCCAGCGTGACATTGATGACGGTAATCGTCCCCAAATATGTCGAGGTCGCGTCCACGACCTGCTGGATGACCCGGGCCGTCGTTAGCGCCCCTTCGAAGCTACCCCGGCTGACAATCGTGCGCTTGCGCATGGTCGTCCAGCCGGCGAGGAAGAAGAAGATGACCAGCAGTGAGAAGAAGAGCTGGATCAGCGCATGGGGCGCCGAAGAGGTCAGCAGCCCGAGCATTGAGTTTGGTGTCTCAATGCGGACGGTACGCCCGCTTTGCGGAGCAACCGTGATTTGCGAGGTGGTCCGATCGATGAAGCGGTCCAGCGACTTGTACAGGTCCAGCACCGGGTCAAGCGCTTCACGAACCTTGTGGATCCGCTGAGGAACCAGGGCGACCCAGTCCACTGCGGGCAGCACGATCGATCCGATTGCAAATACGGCGATCAGCATGAAGAGGATCACGCACAATGCCGATGCAAGCCGCGACGGCACGCCGCGCCGCTCGAACCATTCCAGCATCGGCACCAATGCAATCGCAATAACAAGGGCCGCGGTGACGGGCAGGAAGAACTCCGCCCCGTAACGGAGCGCGAACGGCAGAGCGACGACCAACCCCGCGCCCGCGATCAGCGTCAGGGAGGCGAGCAGCCGATCGCGCTTAGTCGTCCCGCCTTCGCCATGCTCGTCATGGTCGGATTCGCTCGGCACTGTCGCCGGCATCTCATTGGTGGTGGTCGCATTCATCGCGAACCGTCTTATCGACGCTGCGCATCCGGTGCCAGCGCCTAACGCAACACCGGTACTGCTGACGAATGGTGCCCCCGGTCGGACTCGAACCGACACTCCGTGAAGAACTCGATTTTGAGTCGAGCGCGTCTACCAATTCCGCCACAGGGGCACGGCGCGCTTCCCCTAGACCAGGTCCCGCCGTCCCTGCAACGTGGTTTGCCCTCGCGGCAGAGCTTCTAATTGCGGGGCGCCTGCCTGCGATAACTCAGCGCCTCCGCGACATGGATCCGCCCGACCGTCTCGGCGCCTGCAAGATCTGCGATGGTCCGCGCAACGCGCAACACACGATGGAAACCACGCGCCGACAACCGCATCGCCGTCGCCGCATCATGCAGAAGCTTGCGCCCGGGCTCATCCGGCATCGCAACTCTATCGAGCAATTCGCCATCGGCTTCCGCATTTGTGCGAACCCCGGAGCCGTTGTAGCGTTGCGACTGGGTCCGGCGCGCCGATGCCACCCTCTGCCCAACTTGCTCACTGCCTTCCGCAGGGGGCGGCAGCGTGAGATCGGCAGCCGAAACGCCTTGGACGTCGACATGTAGGTCGATGCGGTCGAGCAAAGGCCCGGAAACCCGCGCCTGGTAATCGGCCGCGCATCGTGGCGCCCGACTGCAGGCGAGCGCCGGATCGCCAAGGTGGCCGCAGCGGCACGGGTTCATGGCTGCAATCAGCTGCACCCTCGCCGGGAAGGTTACATGGGTATTCGCCCGTGCCACGCTGACGTTCCCTGTCTCGAGCGGCTGGCGCAGCGAATCCAGCACTGCGCGCTGGAACTCCGGAAGCTCGTCGAGGAATAGCACTCCCAAATGCGCCAGGCTGATTTCCCCCGGCCGGACCTTCAGTCCGCCGCCCACCAGCGCAGGCATGGAAGCGCTATGGTGCGGTGCCCGATATGGCCTGCGCCTCCGGATGCGCCCACCACTTAACTCACCGGCAACGGACGCGACCATCGACACTTCAAGCGCTTCGGCAGGTTCGAGCGGCGGGAGGATGCCGGGCAGGCACGCGGCCAGAAGCGATTTGCCGGCGCCCGGAGGCCCGCTCATCAACAGGTTGTGGCCTCCAGCGGCCGCAATTTCGAGAGCGCGCTTGGCGACCTCCTGCCCTTTCACCTGTGACAGATTCGGCCCGCCTTCCGGTGCATCGGCCTCCGCCGGCGGCGGTGCAGGGAGCAACGTAGTGCCGCGGAGGTGGGCAAGCAGGGCCAGCAGGTCAGGCGTTGCGAGCACTTCCAATTGGCCCGCCCAGGCCGCTTCGCTCCCCTGCCCCGCCGGGCATATCAGTCCTTTGTCGATGGAGGATGCGTGGATCGCGGCGAGCAAAACGCCGGGCGACCCTGCGACTCGCCCATCGAGCGATAGTTCGCCGACGGCCACGTAATGCGACAAACTCTCGGCATCGACGGCGCCGATTGCGGCCAGCAGCCCAAGCGCGATCGGAAGATCGAAGTGCGATCCTTCCTTGGGCAGGTCGGCCGGCGAGAGATTGATGGTGATGCGCTTCGGCGGCAAGGCAAGCCCGATCGCGGCAAGCGCAGCGCGAACGCGCTCGCGGCTCTCGGCAACGGCCTTGTCAGGCAATCCTACGATGACGAATGCAGGTAACCCGGCGGAAAGCTGGACCTGAACTTCGACGGGCCGGGCTTCAAGCCCGAGATACGCAACAGTGGCGACGGTGGCGACCATTCAGCGCGGCCCACCGGATTGAAGCCAATAGAATCGTGTCAGAAATCCCCCTACCTCGGCGCGCATTTGCTAGCGTTGGGCACTTGGAGCGGCAAGGTGCCTTGCGCACGACACGCCGCGCCGCCACATGGCGATGCTATGATGACGGGGGATCAGTGGCGGGAGTTCAGGCGGAGCGCACCCGTGCGCCTGGCGCTGTTCGTTACCGGCATCCTGCTCATGGCCCTTTCGCCGATTGCCGGCGCAATCCCCGGCCCCGGCGGCATCTTCGTCTTCGCTGGCGGGTTGGCGCTGGCCCTGAAGAACAGCGACTGGGCGAAGCGGCAGTATGTGAAGTTCAAGCGCCGGCAGCCAAAGGCAGGACACTGGATGGACTGGGGTCTGCGGCGTCGCAGCGCGCGGCGCCGGTACGCGCTTCACCAGCAGCAGCAACGCTCGACCAGCTCGCATGGCGCGGGCAAGGCTGTGAAACAGGGCAAGTTCGCCTCATGGCTCCAGCGGAACGCGCCCAGCCTTTTCCGTTTTGTGGAGCGTCGTCGTGCCCACCGGACAAGTTACGAACGCGGCCTGATGGCGAAATTGACCGGACGGGACGAGGCGGCAAACTGATGCGCAGCGAATTGACTTCGCAGCTTGTCTTGTCTAACGGACCGCTCGACAGCGGCTGCCGAACGGCGGCCCTTTTCTTTTGATCAATAAGGCATGAGCGATGAAGCGCACCTTCCAACCGAGCAACCTGGTCCGCGCGCGGCGCCACGGGTTCCGTCACCGCATGGCGACAGTCGGCGGACGCAAGGTGCTGAACGCTCGCCGCGCCCGCGGCCGCAAGAAGCTCAGCGCCTAGTCACTTTAAGGAAACGCTCGGACTTCCTTGCTGCGAACGCCGGAAGGCGCGCGGCGATGCCGGGTTTCGTCCTTCTCGTTCGTGATCGCCAGGATCAGGATCCGGCGATGCGCGTCGGCTTCACCGTGACCAGGAAGATCGGCAATGCGGTTGTTCGTAACCGCATGAAGCGGCGATTCCGTGCGCTTGCCCGGGACCTGGTCGCCACCAACGGCTTCGTGGGTTCAGACCACATCATGATCGGTCGTGCTGGCGGCGTAGAGCGCGACTTTTCCCTGTTGCGCCAAGAACTTGACCGGGCATTGGACAAGCTTGCACGATGATCGCTCGGCTGCTCATCCTGATTGCGAGAGCCTGGCAGAATGGCCCGTCCAAGGTCCTGCCGCCGAGCTGCCGCTACACACCAAGCTGTTCGAACTATGCGATCACGGCTTGGACGCGCTATGGCCCCGTTCGCGGCAGCTGGCTCGCACTGAAACGCATTTTCCGCTGCCATCCCTGGGGCGGACAGGGCCACGACCCGGTTCCATGACGAGGATCCCGAATTGAACGATAACAAGAATATGCTCCTCGCCATCGTGCTGAGTGCGCTGGTGCTGTTCGGGTGGAGCTTCGTTGCGGAGAAATTTTTCCCGACGCCCAAGGCCGCGCCGCAAGCGCAGGCGCCGGCTGCAGCCCCTGCGGGTCAGGTCCAGCCGACGGCCGGTGGTACCGCGTCTGCAGCCCTTCGTCCTCGCGCCCAGGTCATCGCTTCGACACCGCGCGTGCGCATCAACACGCCCGCTCTCAGTGGCTCCATCAATCTCAAGGGCGCGCGCATCGACGATGTCGTGATGCTCAAGCATCGCTCGTCAGAAAAGCCCAATTCG
>JBJMUK010000232.1:0-4104 GCA_045811225.1 Sphingomicrobium sp.
GCATGGAATCGCGAGCGTTGATGATCAGGTTCATCAGCGCGAGTTCAAGCTGTGCCTGGTCGGCGAAGGCTTCCCAGGCATCGTCCTCACAACGCCACTCCAGCTGGACCAGGCCGCCCAAGGTGTGCGCGAGCAAGTCACGAACAGCATCCGACAGGCTGGCCATCTGGATGGGGGCGGGCTCGAGCTTTTGCCGCCGTGCGAAGGCCAGAAGCCGTCGCACGAGTTCCGTCCCCTGCTCCGCCGCACGTTTCGTCATGGCGAGGATCTTCTGGTGCTCGTGGGGTAGCTCGACCCGGCGTTCGATGAGGCCGATGCCGCCGATCACCGCCGCAAGCAGATTGTTGAAATCGTGGGCTATGCCGCCGGTGAGCTTGCCGATGGCATCCATCTTTTGCGCCTGGACGAGCTGACTTTCGAGCGACTTTCGGTCCGTCACGTCGGTCAGCGTGCCGGCAAATTCGACGGGCTGCCCTTGGTGATCGCGAAGCAGGACCGCCTGATCATGAAAGTGCTTGTAGGTGCCGTCGGCGCAACGCCAACGATACTCTGCGGAGAAGCGGCCGGTCGTCGAGCGCTCTTCCATCGCCGAGAGAACGCGCGCCCTATCCTGCGGATGGAGTCGTTCCTCCCAGACGTTCGGCGTGGCCTGCACCTCATCGAACGTGAAGCCGGTCATCGTCTCCAGGTTGCCGCTAACGAAATTTGGGCAGCGGCTCTCGCAATCCATCGGTTCGAGGTAAAGAACGATCGGCAGCGACTGGATGATCGCGGCCTGCCGCTGTTCGGCCCGCCGAAGCTCCTGCTCGATGCGCAACCGTTCGGCGTTCGCGCGGAGATTGGCATCAAGTAGCGCCTGCTCCTGCCGGGCCTTTCTCTCGATTTCCTTGGTCTTGGCGAACAGGTCGACAAATACCGCCACCTTCGACCGAAGAACGATCGCGTCGACGGGTTTGAAGACATAATCGACCGCGCCCATGGAATAGCCACGCATGAGGTGCTCGGCTTCCTTGTTCACGGCGGACAGGAACACAATCGGGATGCGCTTGGTCTGCTCCCGGCTGCGGATGATCTGGGCGGTCTCGTAACCGTCCATGCCCGGCATGTAGACGTCGAGCAGAATGACCGCGAACTCGCCCTTCAGCAGGTGACGAAGCGCTTCCTCGCCCGACTTGGCCACGACCAGCTCACCGAGATCCTCCAGCACATTCCGGACGGCGAGCAGGTTGCGCTCGTCATCGTCCACGACGAGCACGCGCGGCCGTTCCATGACCTCGTCCGGCGCAATGAGGGCGCCGGCATCTTCAGGCTTCGAACCTCGTTGCTTGCCGAGCTTAGTAGCCAAGTCTTTATTCCGCCGCCTGCATTGGAACGGCGTCGCCGGCCTCGCGGGAACGCGCGACCCAGACGCGCATGAGCGCGAGCAGCAAGTCGATGTCGACTGGCTTGGCGATATAATCCGATGCACCGGCGTCGAGACACTTCTGACGGTCGCCCTTCATCGCCTTTGCAGTGACTGCAATCAGCGGAAGTTCCGCCAGCTGCGGCCGCGCACGAATCTGCTGCATCGTTTCGTATCCGTCCATCTCGGGCATCATGATGTCGATCAGCGCAACGTCCACACCCGGAGTCTGCTCCAAGATAAGAATGCCGTCTCGCCCGCCTTCGGCATGGAGCACTTCCACGTTGTGGCTTTCGAGCACGCTCGTCAGCGAGAAGATGTTCCGGATGTCGTCATCCACGATCAGGACCTTGGTGCCTGCAAGCTCCGGAACCTGGCGCGTTGGGGCCGGCTCCGACTTGCGCTTGCGGGGCTTGGCGTTTCCGACCTGGCCGAGCAGGTCCGTGAAGATGCGGATGAGATCGCCGCGCTCCGCCGGCTTTTCCGTTACCCCGAATGCGCCAAGCCCCATCGCCGACCGACTCTTGTCCGCGCCGGAAATGACATGGATGGGCACGTGGCTAGTGTCCGGATCATGCTTCAGCAGGTCGAGCAGCACGAACCCGTCGATGTCAGACAGGCCAAGGTCGAGCGTGATCGCGCTCGGCTGCAGCTTGCGGGCCATCGCCAGGGTGCCGGCGCCGGCCGTCGAAACGACGCCCTTCAGTCCGGCCTCATGCGCAGCGTCGAGCAGGATCGACGCGAAGGTCGGATCGTCCTCGACGATGAGCACGAACGGGTCCTTGCCAAGGCTGTCGCGGTCGTCGCTGACTTCGAAGCCCGTGGGCAGCGCGGTGGGCACCATCGCGCCGCTATTGTCATAACGAGCAACCGAAGTGCCGGCATTGGCACCGGTCGCTGCAACCGCTTCAGGTGGGATGAACAGCGTGAACGTCGATCCTTCGCCAGGTGTCGAGCGAACCTGCAACTCGCCGCCCAGCAGGCGCGCGATCTCGCGGCTGATGGAGAGGCCAAGGCCCGTGCCGCCGTATTTGCGGCTGGTGGTGCCGTCCGCCTGCTGGAATGCCTCGAAGATCAGCTTCTGCTTGTCCTCGGGAATGCCGATGCCGGTATCGGTAACTTCGATCGCAATTGCGCGATCGACGTTGCGGAGCACCGGGTGAGTCGGGCTCCAGCCCTTGTCCGCGTAACGGACCGCCAGCGTGACACCGCCCTTCGAGGTGAACTTGAAGGCGTTGGATAGCAGGTTCAGGACGATCTGCTGCAGCCGCTTCTCGTCCGTCCGGACGCTTTGCGGTAGACGCGGATCAAATTCGACATTGAAGTCCAGGCTCTTGTCTGCCGCAAGCTGGCGGAACGTGCGTTCCATGTGCTGCTTCAGGCTGCTGATCGGCATTTCGCCGACCTCGATCGTGACCGTGCCGGACTCGATCTTCGACAGATCGAGGATGTCGTTGATCAGGCTTAGCAAGTCGGAGCCGGCCGAGTTGATCGTCCGCGCAAATTCGACCTGCTTCTCGTTGAGGTTGCCGTTCGGGTTGTCCGACAGCAGCTTCGAAAGGATCAGTAGCGAGTTCAGCGGGGTGCGGAGTTCGTGGCTCATGTTGGCCAGGAATTCCGACTTGTACTTGGACGTCAGCGCCAGCTGCTCGGCTTTTTCCTCCAGGGCGCGGCGCGCCATTTCGATTTCGAGGTTCTTGGCTTCGACCTGCTTCTTCTCGTTCTCAAGCAGCTGCGCCTTTTCCTGAAGCTCCTCGTTGGTGTTGTGCAGTTCTTCCTGCTTGGTGGTGAGTTCGGTCTGGCGGGCCTGGAGTTCCTGCGTCAGCAGCTGCGACTGCTTGAGCAAGCCCTCGGTACGCATGGTTGCAGCAATCGTGTTGAGCACGATGCCCACGGATTCCATCAGCTGGTCCAGGAAGCTCTGGTGGGTTTCGTTGAACTCCTGGAAGGAGGCGAGTTCGATGACCGCCTTCACTTCATCTTCGAATAGTGCGGGAAGGATGTTCACGTTTGCGGGCTTGGCGTGGCCCAGGCCAGACCCGATGCGGATAAAGTCGCCGGGAATGTCTTTCAGCAGGATCGGCCGTTTGTCGGCGGCAGCCTGGCCAACCAGGCCTTCGCGGATCTTGAACTCGCTCTTCAGCTGCTCGGCGCTTTCCGCACCATAGCTTGCGACCAGTTCGAGCTTGGTTTCTTCTTCTTCGCGATTGGTGACGTAGAAGACGCCATATTGCGCGTTCACCAACGGCGCGAGTTCCGACATGATCAGGTTGGACACGGTCGTCAGATCGCGTTCGCCCTGCAGCATTCGGCTGAAGCGCGCGAGGTTGGTCTTCAGCCAATCCTGTTCCGCATTCTTCAAGGTCTGTTCCTTGAGGTTGCGGATCATCTCGTTGATCGTGTCCTTCAGCGCGGCCATCTCACCGGACGCTTCCACGGCGATGGACCGGGTAAGGTCGCCCTTGGTCACGGCGGTAGCCACGTCGGCGATGGAGCGGACCTGGTTCGTCAGGTTGGCGGCAAGCTGGTTCACGTTGTCGGTCAGATCGCGCCACAAGCCGGCGGCGCCAGGCACGCGCGCCTGCCCGCCGAGACGCCCTTCGATACCCACTTCGCGGGCCATGTTCGTCACCTGGTCGCCAAAGGTCGACAGCGTTTCGATCATGAAGTTGATGGTTTCGGCCAGGGCGGCGATTTCGCCC
>JBJMUK010000233.1:0-8810 GCA_045811225.1 Sphingomicrobium sp.
CGCCGCCGCGGGTGCGCTGGACGATCGCGTCGATCCGCTCCTTGGTCGACAGGCCCATTTTCACCAGATCAGGCACCGGAATGCCATTGACCGTCGAATACTCGACCACCGGGACCATGGTGTCGCCGTGGCCACCGAGCACGAACGTGTTCACGTCTCGGATGGAAACGTTGAACTCTTCTGCAAGAAAGTGGCTGAACCGGGCGCTGTCGAGCACGCCCGCCATGCCGACCACCTTGTTGTGCGGAAGGCCGGAGAATTCGCGCAATGCCCACACCATCGCATCAAGCGGGTTGGTGATGCAGATGACGAACGCGTCCGGCGCATTGGCCTTGATGCCCTCACCCACCGCCTTCATCACCTTGAGGTTGATGCCGAGAAGATCGTCGCGGCTCATGCCCGGCTTGCGCGGGACGCCGGCGGTGACGATGATGACGTCCGCACCTGCGATGTCCGCATAATCGTTGGTGCCGGTGATCTTCGCGTCGAAGCCTTCAATCGGGCCGCACTGCGACAGGTCCAGCGCCTTGCCCTGGGGAACGCCCTCGACAACGTCGAACAGTACGATGTCGCCTAGTTCCTTCTGGGCTGCCAGGTGGGCAAGCGTGCCGCCGATATTTCCGGCGCCGATAAGCGCGATCTTCTTGCGAGCCATGGGGCCAGCTCCAACCTTTCAATTGTGGGCGCAAACGATCCTATTCGTTCACTTGGAAAGCACCCTCTTTGGCGCTCGGCGCCCGCTTAGCGACATGGGTCCGGCTGGGCAACCGCTTCGCGGCGCCAAAACCTTGCTGGCAGATGAACTTTGCAACTCCTGCGTAACGAGTTCGTTACCGAGCCGGAGAAAAGTCGCCCTGCGCGTATCTGTGGGCAGCTTGTATTTGGTCCGATCGCAGCGTCATCTGCGGTTCATCGGCCTGGAATAGGAAAAGAGACATGAAAAAGCTCATTCTGCTTGCGGGCGCAGCAATGCTCGCCACCACCGCTCCAGCCGCGGCCAAGCCGGGCAATGGACATGGGAATGGTCATGGCAACGGCCATGCGACGATGAAGCATGGCAATTCGGAGCGCGGCATCGTGCGCACCAACAACGGTCGCCTCTATGCGCTCAACGCCCGCGGCAGCTGCCCGCCGGGCCTCGCGAAGAAGGGCAATGGCTGCATGCCTCCGGGCCAGGCCAAGAAGATGTACAACATCGGCCAGCGCTACAACCGCAACTTCGGCACGACTTGGGGTTACGATCAGATCCCCGACTACATGCGGTCGCAGTACAGCTTCGACCCGAACGGCCGTTATTATTACAACCAGGGCTACCTCTATCAGGTCGACCCCAGGACGATGCTTGTTCAGCAGGTTGTAAGCGCACTGCTGCGCTAACAGCCGTCATGGCGTCGGACGGCGCCCAGTAAGGCTTACTTCAGGGCCGCGCGGATTTCCCCCTCCGTCGCGGCCCTTTTTTGCAAACGCGCTTTTGAAATACCGCTCTTGCCATGCTAGCGGCGCCGCCAAGCACAGGAGCAAGCCTTGGCCGAGTTTCGCCTTCCGAAGAACAGTCGCATCACGAAGGGCCGCGACCATGCCCGCGAAAGCGGCAAGCGCACCAAGACCTTCAAGATCTATCGCTACGACCCGGAAACGGGCGCCAATCCGCGCTACGACACTTACACGATCGATCTCGACAAGACCGGACCGATGGTGCTCGACGCGCTCATCCGCATCAAGAATGAGATCGATCCGACTCTGACCTTCCGCCGCTCGTGCCGCGAAGGTATCTGCGGCTCCTGTTCGATGAACATGGATGGCCGCAACGGGCTCGCCTGCACGACGGCCATCGCCGATATCAAGGGCGAGGTGCAGATCACGCCGCTTCCGCACATGGAAGTCGTGAAGGACCTGGTCCCGGACCTGACCCATGCCTACGCGCAATATGCGTCGATTCAGCCGTGGCTGAAGACGGCGACTCCACAGCCTTCGGGTCGCGAGCGCGCCCAGTCGCCCGACGACCGCGCCAAGCTCGACGGCCTGTACGAGTGTATCCTCTGCTTTTGCTGCTCGACGAGCTGTCCGAGCTACTGGTGGAACAGCGACCGCTTCCTCGGCCCGGCAATCCTGCTCCAGGCCTATCGCTGGCTCGCCGATAGCCGCGACGAAATGACCGGAGAGCGGCTCGACCAGCTCGAGGATCCGTACCGGCTGTACCGCTGCCACACGATCATGAACTGCGCGAATGTCTGCCCGAAGGGACTGAACCCGGCCAAGGCGATTGCGGAGACCAAGAAGCTGATTGCCGAGCGAGCCGCTTGACGGGTCGCGACTGTCGGAAAATCCCGAGCCGCTTGACGGGTCGTGACCGTTCGACGGCCTGCTTCGCTTGAACCCGGTCCGTCCCGCCTACGACGCGCTGATCGCCGCCGGCGAACTGAACGCCGACGACGCGCAATCGCGGGCAGTCTCGGCCCTCGATCATCTCGCCTCCGCGCTCAAGCCGGCCGGCCTTGCCGCGCGGCTGCTCGGCCGAAAGCCGAAAGGGCCGGGCGGGGTTTACCTGTGGGGAGGCGTGGGCCGCGGCAAGTCGATGCTGATGGACCTGGCGTTCGAGCATCTCGACGTCCACCCGAAGCGGCGCGTCCATTTCCATGCTTTCATGCTGGAAGTGCATGAGCGGCTGCGGAAAGCGCGGAAGAACGAGGAAGGCGATCCGATATCGGAGGTCGCGGAGGCGATTGCAGCCGAGGCGAGGCTGCTCGCCTTTGACGAGATGGTGGTCAACAATCCGCCCGATGCAATGATCCTGTCGCGGTTGTTCGAGCAGTTGATCGATCGCGGCGTCAAGGTGGTGACAACGTCCAACCGACCACCACAAGACCTCTACAAGGATGGCCTCAATCGTGAGCTGTTCCTTCCGTTTATCGACCTCATCGAGAGGACGTGGGACGTCGTCGAGGTCAACGGCCCGACCGACTATCGCCTGCATCGCCTGGCGGGCGTCGATGTGTGGCACGTCCCCAACGGTCCGGAAGCGACCGCGCGCCTTTCCGAAGCCTTCTTCAAGCTGACCGACTATGCCGTTGAGAACCGTGCGAAGGTTCCGTCGGAGGAGTTAAGGGTCGGAGGCGGGCGCACAATCCACGTGCCGAAGAGCCTGAAGGGCGTGGCAGTTTTCTCGTTCAAGCGGCTGTGCGGGGAAGCACGCGGCGCGGCGGACTATCTTGCCATCGCGCAACGATTTCACACGGTGATCATTGTCGGCATTCCGATCATGGGCCAGGAGCGACGCAACGATGCGGCGCGTTTCGTCACCCTGATCGACGCACTGTACGAACATCGCGTGAAGCTGCTCGCCGCTGCGGATGCAGAGCCGGCGGGGCTCTACGCGTCAGGCGATGGCGCGTTCGAGTTCCAGCGCACGGTCAGCCGGCTGGAGGAAATGCGCAGCGCCGACTATCTCGCCGAAGGGCACGGCGCCGACTGAAGCTCACGATACAAGCGACGTCCTGGATCCCGGACGCGCCTTGTCCTTCGTCCCCTAAGACAGCAATTTCCGCAATGGGTCGGCAGCGGGCATCGCGCCCTCACCCGTAAGCGAGGTTTTTCGCGGACTGCAGCACTTCCGCGGCATGGCCTGGCACTTTCACCTTGTGCCACACCTTCAGGATCTTCCCGTCGGCCCCGATCAGGTAGGTCGCGCGCTCCATCCCCATATATTTGCGGCCGTACATCGACTTTTCGATCCATGTCCCGAACGCATCGCTGATCCGCCCGTCCTCGTCGGAGGCGAGCGGCACGGCGAGCGAATATTTCTCGATGAACTTGTCATGTTTCTTCATCGGATCGCGCGACACGCCCACAACCTTCGTCCCGATCGCCGCGAAGTCCCCGGCTAGCTCCGTGAAGTCCTGGGCTTCCCGAGTGCAGCCTGACGTGTCGTCCTTGGGATAGAAGTATAACACCAGGGGTTGACCCGGAGCGGCAAGGTTCAGCCTCGCGCCATCGCTCAGCGCAACTTCCATTGCCGGGATTTTGTCGCCTTCGTTCATTGTCCGTCCCTCACCCGCTTCCAAAGCTCGGCAATCCTGTGGCGCGACGCATCGTGCGCTGCAAGCAGGCTGTCCCAGCTCTCGTGTCCGCACATGGAAGCGATGAGCGCGCGAGATTGCTCCGGCGGCTCCTCCCCACCCGGAGTCACCAGCCGCAAGACCACCAGCATCCGGGCGAGCAGGCACAGGTCGCCCTGCAGGTCCGCATCCATCAGTCCCGCGTCGGAAAGACCTGCGATCGCCCGCTCAAGCTCGGGCTCGATCCCGACGCCATGGGAGAGCTGAAGCGTGTGGATCGCGAACTCCAGATCGACTAGCCCGCCGGGCCCAAGCTTGATGTCGAGCGGACCGCTGGGCGGCTTGTGGCGCAGCATCTCGAACCGCATCGCGATTGCGTCCGCCCGGACCTTCGCAGGATCATGAGGGGCGCTCAGGATATGCAGGATCGTGTCGCACGCCTGCTTGCGTCGCTCGTTAGAACCACGAACCGCGCGGGAGCGGCAAAGCGCCATGTGCTCCCACGTCCACGCTTCGCTCCGCTGATAGTCTGCGAAGCCTTCAAGGGACACCGCGAGCATGCCCTTCGCGCCCTGCGGACGCAGCCTGGTGTCGATGTCGTAGAGCCGGCCGGCGGCGGTCGGAACGCTGAGCGCGGACGTCACCCGGTTGGCCAGCCGGTTGTAATAATCCGTGGCGCTCAGCGACTTGCGGCCGTTGGACATGGCGCCCGCAGGCGCGTCGAAGATGTAAATGATGTCGAGGTCGGACACCGGCGTCAGTGATCGGCCCGCAAGACGGCCCAGGCCAAGCATCAGCAATTCGCCACCCTCGATCGTGCCGTGCGATTCCTGGAACTCCGCCTCCGCCGCATCCGCCAACGCAACTAGCGTACCCTCGGCCACGTCGCTGTAGCCGGCGGCCACATCTAGGGCGTCACCGCCGCCTGCGATCAGCTGGACGCCAAGCGCGAAGCGGCGCTCGTTCACGACCCGCCGCGCCTTGTCCAGGGCGCGGTCGTAAGGCTCGTCTCCCATAACCAGGCGAAGCCGCTCCGCCACGGACTCCGCCGACCGTGGAAGCTCGAAGCTGCTTTGGTCGATCAGACCGTCGAGCAGGTCGGGCCGCGCAGCAAGCTGATCGGCGAGTAGAGGGGCGTGAGACAGGATCGCGACCAGTTCACTGGCCAGCGCCGGTCGGGCCTCCAGGAGGCGGAACAGGTTCACGCCGCTGGAGAGACGCTGAACCACGTCCGCGAAGCGATTGAGCGCCTGTTCGGGGTGAGGCCCGGCTGCGATGGCCCGCATCAGCGCCGGCAGCATCGCTTCGAAAGCGGATTGCGCGGCGGCGGAACGCAGCGCCCGAGCACGGCCGGTCCGCCACTCCGCGATCCGCGCGCAAGGCGGCTCAACGTCGGTGAACCCGAGTTCCGACAGTTCGCGCCGGAGCACGTCGGGATCGCTCGACAAGCGGTCCCCGCTTTCGGTCACCAGCCGGTCGAAGCGGGCGCCCACAGATCTCACATGCTGTTCGAGCGTCGCCAGCAGGGCCGCCCCGTCTTCCAGTCCGTGCAGACGGGCGACTTCGTCCATCGCCTCCGCATCGCGTGGGAGGCGATGGGTCTGCTGGTCAGCGATCATCTGCAGCCGGTGCTCGATCGTTCGGAGCTCGCGATATGCTTCGCTCAACTCCCGCGCCGTGTCCGCATCCATATGGTCGGCGGCCTTCAGCGCCGCGACTGCGTCTAGGGTTGCCGGAATACGTAAATCGGGCTCGCGGCCCCCGTGGATCAGCTGCTGCACCTGGGTGAAGAACTCGGCCTCGCGGATTCCGCCCCGGCCGCGCTTGAGGTCGTAGCCAGGACCAAAGGCCTGCACCTGCTCGTAATGATCGCGGATGCGCAGGCTGATCTGGCGGATCTCCTCGATCGCTCCGAAGTCCAACGAACGTCGCCACACAAACGGCGAGATCGCCTCGAGGAAGCTCTGCCCAAGTGCAATGTCGCCGGCGCAGGCGCGGGAGCGGATGAAGGCCGCCCGCTCCCACGCCAGCGCGCTGGATTCGTAGTAGGAGATTGCGGCATTGACGGAGAGCGCGATCGGCGTCGCTTCGGGCGATGGGCGCAGTCGCAGGTCGACCCTGGCCGCATAGCCATGCGCCGTCCGCGCCTGCAGCAGTTCGACCATGCGCCGCCCCACGCGAACCGCCGCCTCGCCCGGATCGTCGCGCCCGCGTCGGGGAAGGCGGTCGGGATCGAAGATCAGCAACAGGTCCACGTCGGATGAATAATTCAGTTCGCGGCTGCCAAGTTTTCCAAGCGCAATCGCGGCGAACCCAATCGGCTCCGCATCCGGAGCACGTTCCAGAATCGCGGCCTTGATCGCGGCGTCGATGGCATAATCGGCAAAGTCCGACAGGGAAGCCGTCACTTGCTCAAGCGAGAATTCGCCCGACAAGTCACTCAATGCGGATGCGAGGGCCAGCGCCTGCCGCTTCCGGCGCAGGTCAGTGCTTACGTCTTCGCCGCTGCTCGCCCAGGCTTCCGTCAGCGCCGCATGGCTACCTTGACGCGCGAACGTTTCGACTAATTCCGGACGCGCAACCATGACTTCGCGCAGGAATGGCGAGTAAAGCCGCGCACGCTCAATCGCTTGCAGACGCGCTTCAGGATTGCCGGTTGCTGTGTCCACTCTGCTTCACTGACCCAATTTCGCGCAAATACTGAAACTTCCGTCGACCTTCGGTCGTTTCGTGGGACAATGAAGCCTGAGCGTCAAACTTCGGCGGCGGAAGTCAGCATGGATCGCAAGATAATCCGGATTGATATTCCGCCGGCCCACGCGGGGATTACCGCAGCGCTCCGCCGCGCCTTCGAAGGCGGGGCGTCCGATCCTTGCGAACGCGAGTTCGCGGACCTGCTTCGGAAATTGAACTGATCAGTTCGGCCACTAGGCCGCTGCGTTGACGTAAACTCAGCCGTGGTCGCGGCTGAGCTCGTCCACTTCGCCCATAATGCTCTGCAAAGCAGTGCGATCGGGGTCCGTCCGGTGCTGCCGGCGTGAGGGCAGTTTCCCGCTGGTGAGCAGGCTATCGAGGGCAACGCGGCCCCGGGCAACACGGCTCTTGATCGTACCCACGGCGCACCCGCAGATCTCGGCTGCTTCTTCGTAAGCAAAGCCGCCCGCCCCGACCAGGATCAGGGCTTCGCGCTGCGGTTGCGGCAAGTGCATCAATGCGCGCTGCATGTCGCCGAGTTCGATGTGCCGATCCTGGCTGGCAGGGGCAGCAAGGATCTTGGCGGCAGTGATGTCGTCCCATTCGCCCTTGAACCGGGCACGGCGCATCTGGCTGAGGAACAGGTTGCGCAGGATGATGAAGGTCCACGCCCGCATGTTGGTGCCGGCCTGAAAGCGCTTGCGAGCCGCCCACGCCTTCAGCAGCGTTTCCTGAACAAGATCGTCGGCAAGGTCGCGACTGCCCGAAAGCGAACGCCCGAAAGCGCGCAAGTGCGGAATGACAGCCGACAGCTGCTCCTTGAACTCAGGATCGGACAGCGGGGTCGGTTCGAAAGGAACCTCCTCGACCTCCATGTCCTCGTCTGTGTCGTCAGCCAATTCGATCCCCACCCTTTACCGGCGCACCGCGTGAACCCGCGGCTTACTACTCAGTGTCGTCGGCAATTGTGACAGTAAGCTAGTGTCTAGCCCGCCGAGAACAAGATGATCGCGAAGAACACGATCACCAGTGCCAGACCCACGCCAAGCACCACCCGCGTCATATGCGGAGTGCTTCCTGCACGCGCTTCCGTCGTGGTCAGATGTTCTTCGCCTTGGTCGGCCATTATGCTCTCGTCACAATCTCAACTTGCCACGCTAACGCGCCTTGGCGAGCCATGTTCCTTGACGATTTTCAGGCGGCGGGGACCGTCGCTGCGTCGAAGAAAAGAGCTTGAGCAATCGCCGCCTTCACCG
The DNA here is from genome assembly GCA_045811225.1 of Sphingomicrobium sp. Taxonomy (GTDB): domain Bacteria; phylum Pseudomonadota; class Alphaproteobacteria; order Sphingomonadales; family Sphingomonadaceae; genus Sphingomicrobium. Next base: position 8,006 of record JBJMUK010000233.1, read on the forward strand.
TCGACCGCTGGAACGGCTTGGTGATCAGGAAGGTCGGCTCGGGCCGAGTGCCGGTCAGCAGACGCTCCGGGAACGCAGTGATGAAGATCACCGGGACCGAAAATTCGGCGAGAATGTCCTTTACGGCATCGATGCCGCTGGAATCGTCCGCCAGCTGGATGTCTGCAAGCACCAGGCCCGGAGGGCTCTGGCGTGCCTGTGCCACCGCCTCGTCGCGCGTCACTGCAACGCCAGTGACATTGTGGCCCAGATCCCGAACGATGGTCTCGATATCCATGGCAATGATCGGTTCGTCCTCGATGATAAGGACGTCCGCAAGCGTCTGGCGCTCGATCTCTGCCAGCGCCTCTGCAACCAGCGAGTCCACGTCGGACGGGCTTGCGCCGATCAGATAAGCGGCGTCATCCGAAGAGAAGCCTTCCAGCGACGTCAGCAGCAGTGCCTGCCGGGACAAGGGGGTGATTCGGGACAAACGGGCCTGCGCAATGCCCTCTGCGCCGGAATATTCGCGCTGCGGCTCTTCACCTTCCTCGATGTTCGCGGTCGACCAGATCGCGTGGAAGGTGCGATAAAGGCCGAGGCGGGGGTCAACGTCACGAGGGAAATCCTCGGGGCTGGCGACAATCGCCTCCAGCGTCGCGCGGACGAAAGCATCGCCGTGCGCCTGGCTACCGGTCAGTGCGCGCGCGTAGCGACGCAGGAATGGCAGATGCGGCGCGAGTTCCTGGCCAAGCGACATAGGTGAAGGCTCTCCGTTTAGTGCAATTGGGCCCTCTTTGAGGGCGCGTGAACATTGATGCAACCC
>JBJMUK010000234.1:0-11323 GCA_045811225.1 Sphingomicrobium sp.
AGGTAACACCTGCCGCCACCTTGAGACGATTTCAGCGTACCTTTGCAGGAGCGACCAAAGCAGGCGCACGCGCTACTCTGGCCGCGCCAGCACCGCAGGAGTGTCCTTTTTGGCCGTTATTGGACCGTCGGCTTTGCGGCAAAGTTGGGCGGAGGCAGTCGTTCAAATGAAAGACCCTAAGGCTCCCGGCCGTAACTAGGTCTTATTGGAGCAATGACTTAGTTGTACCGATACAGTCGGACCCGCTGCATGGTGACTGGCCCTGGTGGCAAGCGGACATGACGGCCTTGGTGAGTTTCATCTCCGTTCAAAAGGCGTCCAGGTACCCAGCGCCCTTCATGGAAGCGCCCTTCCCAGGCACTCTCGATCCCTACCTTCCCCTTGACAGGTGAGTCCGGCGCGAAGGTGAGGATCACGCCCTGACCTACCGCTAGGAACTCGTCTGGCCCCAGCTGGAGCAGCACCCCTCCATGATTTTCAAGCTTCTGCTGCTCCTTAGGCGTCCACATATCAACTAAGGCGACATCGAACGCGTAACCACCCAACCGTACTTGCTGCGGGCTTGGGTCAACGGTTCCGTCATAGGCGATTGGCGCCTTGAAACCACGAATGGTGCCGCGCGCTTGGGCCTCGAGAATTAGCGGACTGATGCTGTCCAACGCAGCATAAGCTTGCCGCAGGGGATGCGCACTCGGATCGCCGATGCTGTCGATGGCGAAGGGTGAATAGCCAATCGCTCGACCTGCTCCGAAAGACCAAAACGCATTTCCCACTACGTCTTCGCGGTCCGGCCGGTTAGCCTCGGGGATAAAGAGCGGATTGTCAGGTCGCGGATATTTGGCCGCAAGCTCTGTGAAATTCTGGAAGTAAATGTCAGGGCTGAGCATGTCGAGGGACGGCGCTGCTGCGGTCCATATATCGAGCAGGTGCGGCAGCGGCCCGCCGCTCGGGTATGCGCCGGGCAGAGCGCCCGGCCGATTTAAAGCGGCATTTACGTACATCGGCAGGTTGTACTCGGCCTTTCCGGCACGCGTCAGTTCCTCGACGAAACGGCCGTAATGCCAAGCCGTGAATATCTCCTCAGTCGCCGGCCCTGGCCCGAAGACTTGAGTCCAGCTTCCCGGGTTGCGGTTGCCCCTCAAGCGGCGCAGGGTTTCAGGAACCGAGCCTCCGAACAGCCGATTGGCTTCCGGCCCATGCTCGCGAGCGGCCAAGATCATGCCGATCTCGTTCTCAACCTGTACCATCAGCACAGTGTTTTGATCACCGTCCACTCGCTTCAGGTGTCGCATCAACGTGGCGAACGCCTTCTTGTCAGCAGCAAGCGACTGATCAGAAAAAGCGGACAGGATTTCCGCGCTCGTCCCATCTTGCAGACGAACTCGAGGGAACCGCGCCTGGTCGCGCTTCACCCAACCGGGAACATAGCTCGACATGCTGTTCTTCCATGCGCCGAACCAAAGAATGACGAGCCGCATGTCGTGCGCTCGGGCATCAGCAAGAAGCTCATCGACAGAGCTGAAGTTGAAGCGCCCTTCTTGCGGCTCGATCAACTCCCAAGAGACCGGCGCCAGAACGGTGTTCAGGTTGAGCTGCTTCAGTTTGGGCCAGATTGGCTGCATGTAGGCCCTGCTCGAAGCGGCGGAGTTACCCAGCTCACCCGCGAGAATCAGGAATGGATGGCCATCGACAACCAGCTGCTCAACCTGGTCGCGCCTCTCGATCGCGGGCGGGCGCGAGTGGCCAGCAGACAACCCAATGCTGGCTGCAACCAGAGCGGCGATGCCACATAGGACGTTTCGCATGCGCGCACTCTCGCGATGCAAGTCGAAAGAGGCAAGATCGCTTTAAAGATCCTCAGCCAGCGAACACATCACAGATGCTGATTTTAGGATCCGTCTTCCTTGAGAACCTTGAAGTGGAGAAAGGCATCACCACGGTGATCGTCGAGTTTCACGAACCCGAAGAACTTGGCCGGAGTAAACCAGCTCACCTTACCGGTGGCGATCACGTCGTCTGCCTCGCCGCCTGTCGAACGCCGATCACATCTACCAAAGCGGCGTCGCGGGCCGACGGCGTTCGCGGGTGACCTCGGAGGTAATCAGCTTGTTTGCAAACTTCCGGGTCATGATACCCGCGCCCTCACTGCTCATGCACACCAGCCGCACGCCCCCTTGTGGTATGCGCTCGATGGCTGAAATGCCGACGTTCTCGGCTTCGCAGCTAGCCGTGACCTGCGCCTCCGTCAGGTTGACGAACATGGCGCGGCTCATGCTGTAGCCGTGAAACGATGCCCAAGTTCGGCCGCGATCAGCGCTGCATAGGAGCGGGTGAAGTCGCGATGGGCGCTTCGAGACCGCTCACAGGCGGCGTGATCCGACCTGTAGAGCGAGATCTGATGGCGCTGATAGAGATAGTTGAGGTCCATAACGTAACTCCCATTGCAAGCGGGAGCACAGGTCTCTCAGCCGCACGTGCCTACTTTGAGAAGTCGTGCGATGCGGCCTTGTAGCACGGATTGTGAGAGCAGCCTAACTAGAAGCGGCCGACAAGCACCGAGAGCCGGGAACGATGGTGAGCATCAGGTGAAAGTGGCTTCAGGTCATTATTAAATTCGCGGCTTCCCACGATCTGTAGTAACCTTGCTCATTGCTCGTCCCTTTTGCAGGCATCGAGTGACTGAGAGACAGATGTGCTCCCGCTTGCCGGCAGGTGTACAATATGTCTCACACGAACAATCTCCAGTCCGCCCCTGAAGCTTGGACCACGCATTCCGAGACGGTGAACCCCGCTCCTGCCAAGAGCGTCAAGAACAGCGACTCCCGAGATACGGCTGCGGGCTGTAGGCAGCGCGCAGGCGCAGACCTTATCCAAGCCCTAGAGATGAGCACGTCAAACGGTCGCCAAGTTTACGAAAAGAGTGCGGCCAGCTGGACCAAGCGAGCGGAAATGCTTCAGCGTATCGAGACCGGCATTGAGGCCCGACATTCTGCGCCTACAACTGTCGAGCTGACCAGCGAGGAGATAGCGGAAGACTTGGCGTCGATGAAGCTTTGACTGACCGCCCGGCGCAACCCTCAGTCCATTGGACCACTGGCAAGCAGGAGACGAACATGTCCGAGACCAGCGCAATCGATACTCACCCCCTTCGCCACAGCCGGCGGATGAGAGAGAGCAAGCGACGGATGCTGAGCTTGCACAGCTCGGGATCACCACTCACCAGCACACCAGCACACCAGCACACCAGCTATGAGTGGAGCGGTTACCGATATTCCAACGCTTCGGATGCCGTCGCTGCGACGAAAAGGGCTGCGCGATGAGTGGCCTGCTTATGCATGATGACAGCCCCGAAATGATTTCCATCAGGCGGGTCGTTTTCGACCGTGCTTTCACGCTCGGTGCCGACCCTGACATCCATGAGCCCGGAGCTTATGTAGTGGAAACAACGGAACAGATGTTTGGGGCGAGCGCACATACTGGCCTCCGCCGCATCTCAACCGTCCTTGTCGTTCCCACACCGAGCGGCAGCTTTTCCCGCAAGGTGAGCGGAACTGAACTGGACCGAGCGATCGCACAGGATTCTGTTGAAAGCGCCGCGGCTCACCTTCACACCTTAAACAGCGGTGTTTAGGTGAGCGACAGTCCTCAGCGAGCAAGTGAAGCCGACAATGACCGCTGCGTGCTGAACAGCTGGCACGAGTGGGAGGTTACTGGTGGCGAGCGGAGGGTCATTCTGTGTGTCGAAACCGCGCTCGAACTTCGTCCCGGTCACCCTCGGTTCGATTCGGCCGAACTTGAAGCGCTGATCCGCGATGCCAATGACATGGTCCGCACAAGCGCAAGCCCGATAGACGGTCTACGCATCGTGCCGGCACGATGAACAACGGGCAGCAACTAGTAGCCAGTGGACGCAGCTGTCGATCACAAAGCTGTCACTAGGACCATGCCCGCACCAAGCATCGGCGAGTATTTGGACAATCTCTATCGCATGAAGCGGGATTGCAGGGCGTTCATCGAGGAAGCGCAGCGGCGCGGGGACCTGCGCGAAGCAAGCGAGTTTGCCGAGCACCTAGCGAGAGTCGAGGCGATGATCGAGCAGAAGGGTGGCGATCCGGATCGCTCCACCTGAGTCTGCGTGGCCGCTTTCCGCCCATTAAAGACGTTCGCGTGAGGTAAGTTCAGGCGTCAGGAAAGCTATTCCGCTCGTCTAACCGCCGCCTGGCGCCTTCGTTCCTCTAGGCTCCACCTCGGGGGCGTCAGGGTGAGACTGCCCCCGCTTCCAATCGATGCGATAGAGCTCGAACCGCCGGTCCGCTAGATTGCGAACCGTTCCTTCAGCCCGAGCCCAAGTCAGATCCGCTAAATTGACGTCAGCGATAGTGAGTGTCTCGATATTTTCGCTGGCCTCGGCTGCCACCCCATCCCTTGCGAAAGGGAAATCGCACGGTGTCAGTATGCAAGATTGGGCATATTGCACGTCCATGTTGTCGACGCCCGGCAAATTACCGACATTGCCTGACAGGACGACAAAGCACTGATTTTCAATTGCACGGGCCTGCGCGCAATATCGCACTCGCATATAGCCCTGGCGATTGTCGGTGCAGAAAGGAACAAAGATGATCCTGGCGCCTTCGTCCACCAGCCGCCTCGCAAGTTCCGGAAACTCACTGTCGTAGCAGATAAGAACGCCGATCGGGCCGATGTCGGTCTGGATCACGTCGACCGAACTGCCCCCCTTGATCTTCCACCAGTAGGCCTCGTTTGGAGTCGGGTGAATCTTTTCCTGTGCATGAACCGAGCCGTCGCGGAGGCAGACGTAAGCGACGTTCTGGACTGATCCGTCGTCTATACGGGTGGGGTGCGAGCCGCCAACGATATTGATGTTGTAGCGGAGCGCCATTCGAGAAAGTTCGTCGACGATCGGGCCGCGATGTTCGGTCATCCGGTCGATCGCTTCCATCGGCGAAAGTTCGCCCTTCTCCGCCGAGAGCAGCGACATGGTAAACAACTCGGGAAACACGACGAAGTCAGAGCGGTAATCAGCCGCGACGTCGACAAAGTATTCGACGTTCTTGATGAACTCCGCGAAGTTCTTGACCGCCCGCGCCTGTAGTTGGACGGTGGCCAAACGGACGCTCTCGACTCCCCTGGGCACGCGAAAAGCGGGTGGCTCATTAGGATCGACGTACGGGTTGCGCCACACCATGTGGGCAGCAAAGCCTCCAGAGGCTTTGTCGTAGGGCAGATATTTGGGAAGGATTCCAATCGGTGTGAAGCCGTTGGCAATTTGGAATCCGATGACAGGGTCCCTTAGCTTGCCTTCCTGCACTTGCCGCAGATAGTCTTCGGGTCCGTTCACCTTCGACTTCAGCCGAGCATAATTGGGAATGCGCCCACCAAAGACGATGCCGCGCAGCTCGAGCTGTTCCGCGAGCATTCGTCGGGCGTCGTAAAGCCGCTTACCGATGCGCAGACCGCGCCGGCTTTCGTCGACCGCCATTTCGATCCCGTAAAGCCAATCGCCCGTGGCATCATGCCGGCTTCCGAACCCGTTGCCGGTGATCGTTGCCCAGTCATGGGGCGATAGGGCAATCGCCTCGTCGATGCGTGAGGACGCGCAATAGCCGACGACCTCGCCTTCTAGTACAGCCACAAATTGGCCTTCAGGGAAGTTATTGATTTGGCCGAGGATTTGCCCAGCGCTGTAATTGGCAAAGCCCGGATAGGCGCTGCTGATCAGCGCAAGGATGCTACCGACATCGGCGGGTGTCGGCGTGCGGATCTGTAGCGTGGCAGGGCTTCTTCTGGACATCTGGCTTCGCGTAGCCGACGCAGCTCCAAGAGCATAGTTCCGCCGGCCTCGGCCGCCGGGGTTACAATCTGCTCGAACCTGTCTATATAAGAAAGCGCTGAACGTCGCCTGCGACGGATGATGGGCCGCCGAGGCGGCCCCCTTTATCCCTCTACTAGCTTCAAGACGCCGGGATGTGCCGCTGTTGGCGCATGCCCGTCCACACTTGGGATAAAGGATACCCATCATGACCATCGGAACCGTTAAATTCTTCAACAACGACAAAGGCTATGGCTTCATCGCGCCGGAAGACGGCACGAGCGACGCCTTTGTCCACATCTCGGCCGTTGAGCGCGCCGGAATGGCCACACTCAACAAGGACCAGCGCGTCTCTTACGAGCTGGAAACCGATCGCCGGGGTAAGACCTCCGCAGTAAACCTGCAGAGCGCCTAACTACTTAGGTGGTGGATGCTCAGGCATCCGCCACCTTCCAATTTGTTCGCAGACTTAGGCCTGCGGACATCCCTCGAGCCTCTTAGCAGTTATGCCTCGCGCAGACTGGATGATCTGGCTCGTTTTGAGAGGTCATCCATGTCGAGAGAAGCCGTCGCACCTTTCCTGATTTCCAAGGATGAAGAAGGTCGCTTCCGCATCACCACGCGCAGCACCCGCTTCAACAGCTGGGGTTACCCGATCGTCACCTCCAGTCTGCAGCCCGAAACGTTCAAAAGCGCAGTTGCCGCCCGCAAGCATGCCAGGCTTGAGCTCTTCGCGGAGGCAGGGCAGTTTGCCTCCAAGTGACGCTGCTTCCTGGTCGGGTCCCGAACATGAGCTGACAGGACAGCAATTGCTGGAGGCTCAGCAAGCCTTGGACGTCGCGGCGTTCAATGGGATCTTGAGCCTCGCCATTGTCTTGCGAAAGCGCAATCTGCTTACCGATATCGAGACCGGGAACCTGCACGAGATTAGGAGCAGGCCGCTCTCCATGCCCGGAAATGCGGATAACCCTGTCGTTCAGCACGCCCAGCATAACCTTGATCAGCTTTTCGCCCTTCTCGTGAAAAGAGGCTGATAAGCTGCTGCTCACCTCCCCGATTACGAGGCGGTACACCTTAGTTCAGAGGGATAGTCTCGCATGTCGCCACTAGATTTCTACACGAAACGGGCAGCTCAGTGTCGTGCGGAGGCAGCAGCCTCAACCCTAACCAATGTTCGCGATCGTAGCCTTAGCTCAGCCGAAGCTTGGGATAGTATGGCTGAGCAGGTGCGGCGGTCGGACGTTTATCGTGCCGAAAACGAAGATCGGACACGGGAGCGAGACACTTCTTCGAGGTGATCTAATGCACAAAATACCTCGATTGACACCGCTAGGACCTAAGCTCCTTTCCTACCATTCACGAGGCCCCCTCTAAGGTCGCAATCCCACTCATTGTAGACACTCCGCTAAGGCCAAGCTGAGTTTGTCGCGAACGACCGAGATGGGCGAGTAGCTGCCGTTAAGGCGCGTCTGAACGAATGTCAGCTTTCGTCGATCGGCGCCCCGAAGCAGCCGTTCTGCTTTCCACCATGCCTAGCCTCTTCGCTCGTTTTCTCCCCGGCCGCTGTTGGCCTGAGGAGATGAAGCATGGGACATGCAATCTACGATCCCGGTCAGGAAGACCGCCCGAATCAGGCCGGGGCGAGCAGGAAGGCCGCGGGGTGGAGCGCCATGTCGCGGGTGAATGCGGCGGCGCGAACTGCTCCACGGAACGGGTTCACCCTGTTAAGACGAATGCCGACCGAGGAGCGGCCGGGGCCCTGTGGGCGGAAGGGAACGAGCGCCTGCGCCTGTAACTGGCCGTCGACGTAGGAACGATATGTCTGCCCATCGAAGGTCTGTGCAACATGATACCAGCGGCCGAGCGGGAAGCGCTTTTCAGACACCATCAACGCCTGTGAATAGCCCGGCCCCTTCACGAAGGCGTCGAGGTACCAGCTCTCTTGGATGACGCGGATTTCGAACAGCATTCGCGTGCTTCCGCGGCCCGGTGAGACGCCGGCCTCCTCGCTCTCGAGATGGAACCAGCGCTGCTCGAATGCCCCGCCATCGGGTCTGAACAAAGCTTCAAAAGTGAAGCGAGATGCACCCGCGAGCGGGTGTCGTTCGAAGAACAAGGCATCGTGTAGGCCGTCGAACTGCAGCGCTCTGCCGAAGGGGCTTCGAACCAACGTCGGCGAGCCTTCCACCCCGGGGCTCATGCCACCGATCCGTCGCAGTGAGTCGAACGTCCAAATCTCACGCGACCGAGCGTTCTCGGAACCTGCGCCGGCGGTAAGGAAAGCCGCGGCACCGCCAGCTGCAACCCTTTTCAGCAGCTGACGGCGATCAATCACTATCCGCGCTCGCCCGTGGCGGGCGCTTCGAGTGCCCGGATTAGTGCACTCATGTTTGCAACGAAGGTGGCAGTGGAAATTCCGATCACCGGTTCGTCGGTGGTGTACGGAGACGTGTCGCTCGCGTCAGCGACGTTTGTCGCGGTGAAGTCGCCGGGAACAGGCCGCTTTGGGCCGGATCCGACGTAACGGTTGCTGGTTGCGCGGAGCGGGGTCGGCCACCAGCCCTGCGCATTGAGATCGGCAATAATCTGGGCAGGACCGCCGTCCGCCCCACGCGCGTTCAAGTCCGAGCCCGCTTCCAGATTTGTTACAAAGTAGCGAGGCAACGGCTTCGAAATGGGTTCGAGCAACGGCGATCCGACCGTCACCTCCGCAACGGGCCTTGCTTCCAGTTCGCGATATTCCCTCGATATCCGATCGAGGTCGATTTTCCGGAAAGAGGAGTAATGACCTAACGTCTTCTCAGGGCTGTAGTCGACGTAATAGGCCCCGTTCACGATGTTCGAACCCCGCCTGTGCACGTAGAGCGGACGGTTGGTGCCGATCTCGATGAAGGTCGGGAAATTCTTTCCGTTGCGTTCCTGCAGTTTCGGCAGCTGCGCCGTTTGCAACCAGGCCAACGCTTCCGGAATCCTTGCCAGGAACCTGCGATCGCCGGTCAAACGGTAGAAGTTCATCAACTGCTCGATATTCGCGGCCGTTGTGTGCGTGGTTAGGGCCTTGGGCTCGTAGGTTCGCGCGCCCGCTGGCTTTAGATCAAGCGTGTGCTGAAGGCCCCAGCCCGCTTGAGGCGCCGGCTGCTGCGTCTTCACGAAGATGTCCATCGCGCGTCGGATGGCAGGGATCGCCCGCGGATCACTTAGAGTCTGGTGGACCATCAGCAAAAACTTGATGTTTTCAGCGGCTACATCGTCGTTGAACGTGATGTAGGATTGGTAGGCCGGAAACCCGGGATCGAAGGGCCACCGCTGCGGCCATCCACCGTTCGGATATTGGCTCTTCAGGACGAAATCGATCGCCTTGTCGAGGGCCGGCTTGAAGCGCCGGTCATGCTTTTCCAGGTACATGCGCAACAGGAATTGCATGGACTCCGACGTACCCGCGTCATCGAACGTGGCATTGTCGGAATAATGCTGGAATTCCTCCATCCGCCACGCGTTTCGGCCCACGGTCGAATACCATTTTCTGGCGGACTGGGGGCCAGCGAAGTCGATGAAGTAGTTCCAGCCACCGCTACGATGCTGGCCGGCAATAAGGGCCTGCGCGGCTTTGGCCGCGGCCTGGTAGTAATAGATATCGCCGGTCGCGTGATAGGCATCCAGGTACAGATGTCCCACCGTGGCGGTACCTGGCGGTTGCACCCAGATCATGCTCGGATAGGCTTCGATCTCACCCCAGCGGCGGGACTTGTCCGGAAGCTCGGCCCAGACATAGCCGCCCCGGTTGGCGACGGTTTCCACCATGAAGCGCGTCGCACGCTTCATCGTCTGTTCGATCTGCGTACGGCTTTGCGAGTAAGCAGGAACCGAACTCCCAGCGAGCAACAGCGCCGCGGCGATAGTCTTCAACATCGCATTCACAAGAAGATCCCTTGCCGCTGGCCCCAATGGAAGAAAAGGTCTTGCCACCCCTCGACGCTCTTGCCCTTCGACAGGCGCAAGCCGAAGCCGTGGCCACCGTCAGGGTAGAGGTGCGTTTCGACCTTGATCCCGCGCGCTCGCAGCGCGTCACGCATGGCTAAGGTATTGGCGACCGGGACCGCAGGGTCGTCTTCCGCGTGCAACAGGAAAGCAGGCGGCGCATTGACCGGCACGTTCCGGCTCGGGTCGTAAGCCGCTTCCAGCTCCGGGCTGGCCGACGGGCCGATCAAATTGTTTCGGGAACCTGCGTGTGCAGTGGGCAGCGTCATAGAAATGACGGGGTAGATTGGCGCAGCGACATCGGGCCGTGCGGACTGCCGATCGGCCGAATCGACCGGCGCATAGACAGTCGCGTCGAACCGCGTCAGCAGGCTCCCGCAGAGGTGCCCTCCGGCCGAAAAGCCGATGGCACACACCCGCTTTGGATCGACACCAAAGCCCGCAGAACGTGCACGGATCAAACGCACAGCACGCTGCGCGTCGGCGAGCGGAGCGTCCGCTCCGTGCAGCCAGCCTTCGTGCGGCAGGCGATAGAAGAGGACGAATGCGGTGGCACCCCGGGCGGCCAGCCAGCGCGCCAGCTCATAACCTTCCTTGTCGATCACGACCCATGAATAACCACCGCCGGGCGTAATCAGTACCGCAGCACCGTTCGGCTTCTGCGGCCGGAAGACCGCCATGCGCGGTCGATTGATTCCCAACACAAAACGATCGTTGAAGGCGGGATCGGTGCTGCGCTCTTTCACACTTTCGGTCGGTAACCGCGACGGTGAGCCGGGAGGAGAGCCCGGCCACAAGTCAATCGTCTCGGTCGGGTCAGCGAACGTTAGGTGCCGCGAGGCGGACGTGAATGGCGCCCGCGTCTGCGCCGCCACATTTCCAGCCGCACCAATGAGCAGAGTGCCTGCAAGCAGCTGGCGCCGATCAAGTCCGGCCACGTCCAGCACTGGATCCTGGTTCTCGGATTTGCCGGCCATCTTCAGAGGGCCCGGAAGGTGAAGTTTCGGAACCGGGCTTCTCCGCTGCCCGCCGAATAGAGGCCTGGCCGAAGCATGAGAAAACCGCCGCGCACATTATGGTGGTAGCCGGAGACTTCCATGCCGCGGTCGAACCGCGTCCATGTCCGTCCACCATCTCCGCTGGTGTCATACGTCACAATATTGCGATCGTTGGTGATCCGCATCCGCATGCGTCGTCCATGCGGGTTGCCGGGCCGCCCGCGCTCAATCCCATACTGGTGAGTAACGAACTTGTGTTCGTCGAAACCAAGTCCCGCATAGAGCTTGTCGTCGTAGAACAGGATCAGGCCTGCCGTGCCTCCGGCGTCGATCTCGATATCGCATTCAAAACGATAGCTTCGGTCTCCGGCGATAAGCAGCAATGGCGAGCTGTCGCTTGGAGCCTTGCCGGTTGCTTTCAGGTGCAGAACTCGATCGGCGACGCGCGCGCGGCCGTTCTCATTTTCCGACGGACGGAAGAAATTCCACTTACGACCCAGCAGCAGGGTCGAGAAAT
>JBJMUK010000235.1:0-4841 GCA_045811225.1 Sphingomicrobium sp.
TGATCGTGCTTGTGGACGCCGGAAGCGCTTCGGCTTCGGAGATTGTGGCCGGCGCACTCCAGGATCATCGCCGTGCGCTCGTCATGGGTGAACGCAGCTTCGGCAAGGGCTCGGTCCAGACGGTGATCCAGACCGGCACCAGCAGCGCGCTCCGGCTGACCACCGCCCGTTACTACACGCCTTCAGGCCGCTCGGTTCAGGCTGGCGGTATCGACCCGGACATCATCGTGCCGCAGCTGACGGATCCCGACTACAAGGACCGTCCGGCAGTCCGCGAAGCCGACCTTCGCCGCCACCTGATGAGTCAGTCGACCGTTGACGACAAGCTGTTGGAACATGACGACACCGTCGACCCGCGCTTCACGGCCACCGCTGCGGAGTTGGAGAAGAAGGGCGTGAAGGACTTCCAGCTCTACTACGCCATCAACACGCTCAAGCGGCTTTCAACTACGGGCGTTGCTGCCAGCAGCACCACTGCCACCAAGGCGCGGTCGCGGTAGGCCAGCAATGAACGAGGCTGTGCTGGATCGTCGTAGCGATCGCGCCGTGCTGTCCGCGCCGGCCATTGCGCGGTTGCTGGCCTTACTGCTCCCGGCCGCATTGCTCGCGGCGGCGTATGGCTCTGAATATATCGGCGGCCTCGTTCCGTGCGAGATGTGCTGGTGGCAGCGCTACGCCCATTTCGCCGCGCTGCCGTTCGCGCTGCTCGCTTTCACGGCACCCGCGGATACGATTCGCTCAAGGTCGTTCACCCTGCTTGCCGCACTGGCGATCGCCGTGTCCGGGCTGATCGGCGTGTATCACGCGGGCGTGGAGCTGAAGATCTTCGAAGGCATGACCAAGTGCACGTCGACGGCGACGGGCGGCAGCACGGCTGAACTGCTCAAGTCCATCATGAACGCGCCCTTGGTCCGCTGCGACCAGGTGCAATGGTCTTTCCTCGGCATCTCCATGGCGGGTTGGAACGCGATCGTCTCGCTTTGGGGCGCAGCAACCATCTCGTTCCTTGCTTTCAAAGGCCGCGCGCGGTGAATCGCTGGCGTCCAGGCGACCGTCGGCCGGATCCCGCTTCGATGCTTCGGGTCAACCAGGCGGGCGAATTTGGGGCGACGCGTATTTATGCGGGTCAGCTTGCGGTACTCCGCCGGAACTCTCCCGGTTCGCGCCTGATTTCCCGGATGGCGGCGCAGGAAGAACGGCACCTCGATCGTTTCAACGCCATGATGGCGGAGCGGCGCGTGCGGCCGACCATGCTGGAGCCGATCTGGAGCATTGCAGGCTTCGCGCTTGGCGCAGCAACGGCGCTGATGTCGGAAGAAGCTGCGATGGCCTGCACCGAGGCGGTCGAGACGGAGATCGACAATCATTATGGCAACCAGCTGGCTGATCTTGCGGATGATGATCCCGAGCTTGCAGCGGAAATTCACGCCTTCCGCGCTGAAGAGGTCGAGCACCGAGACGTTGCCCGGGAAGCTGGCGCTGCAAACGCGGTAGGATATCCATTGCTGACTGCGGCGATCCGTGCTGGCTGTAGGGCAGCGATTGAGTTGTCGAAGCGGATTTGAGGAACTTCTTGCCTCGACCTCCGCTGTAAGTGATTGAAAGGATGGCATTGGCCATGAAGTTTATCGTCTCCGTCACCTCTGCCGCGACTCTCGCCGCCGGGCTCGCTGCGGTCCCGGCGACTGTCCAGGCACAGTCGAACACGCGCGGCCAGGTCATCGTCTATGGCGACGATCCCTGCCCTCGTGCCGCGGACGATGAAGTCGTCGTCTGTACCCGTCGCCCGGCCGAAGAACGCTACCGGATCCCCGAAGCCTATCGTCCCTCGGGCACGCGGCAGCAAACGCAGTCCTGGGCAGCCAAGTCGCGGGCGCTGACGACCATTGGCGCTACCGGCACGGAAAGCTGCTCCGCGGTGGGTCCAGGCGGGCACACCGGCTGCCTGGTGAAGCAGATCGATCAGGCGAAGCAGGAGACCGAAGAGGCGGCGGCCACCGACGCTCCTCCCACCAAGTGAGCCACTCCGCAGGACCGCACCGGGCTTGAACTCGCCCACCGACGCACTGCCTGACGACCTGGCTCGTCAGAGTAAGTTTCAACTGCTGACACGCCTGGGCTTCGTTGCTCGAGGCATGCTGTACATCGTCATCGCTTTGCTCGTAATCGGCACTGGCCGCACGGAGGACCTCACCGGAGCGCTCCAATATGTCGGCCGAGGCGCGGGGCGAATCCTGCTGATTGCGATCGCTTCGGGCACGGCCACTTATGGTCTTTGGAGAGCCGCCGACGCTGCGTTCGGAATTGAAAATCCGGGCCGGGACGGCAAGGCCTATCGCAAGCGCGCCGCCGCCGCGTTCATCGCCTGCATCTATCTGTACCTCGCGTACAAATCGTTGAGGGTACTGATGGGCGCTCATGTCGGCGGTGGGACGCAGGAGCAGGCGGACACGGTGCTCGACCTGCCGGGCGGAGAGCTGGTGCTGGGGATCGCAGCCCTCGTCATGCTCGTCGCGGGTCTCAACCAAATCCGTAAAGCTGCGAAGTGTCAGTTCATGCTGCGTCTCGATACGCCGGCCCACCACGACTGGGTGAAATGGTTCGGCCGTCTCGGTTATGCCGCGCGGGGCGTGATCTTCATTGCCGTCGCATGGCTGATCGCGAAGGCGGCGATGGAACATGACGCTTCACACGCGGGTGGGATGGAACAGGCCCTGGATTTCCTCAGGGGCCCGGCCGAATATGCGGTGGCCGCCGGACTAATGCTGTTCGGCGCGTTCAGCCTTGTCGAAGCGCGATATCGCCGCATCCACGAGCCGGAAATGGACGAGATCAAGCAGGAAGTCCTTGAAAAAGTAGGTACTTAGGTCAGGTTTGCAGCGCTTGCGCTAGACTCGTGCCTTCCAAGAACATAGATAGAACATATGGCTCAGCTGGACGTTCAGGCGAAGCTCGCGATCCTCGCGGATGCTGCGAAATATGATGCCTCCTGCGCGTCCTCAGGAACGTCGAAACGCGATAGCCGCGGGGGCAAGGGGATCGGCTCCACGGAAGGCATGGGAATTTGCCACGCCTACGCGCCCGATGGCCGCTGCATCAGCCTGCTGAAGATTCTGCTGACGAACAGCTGCATCTTCGACTGCCATTATTGCATCAATCGCAAAAGCTCGAACGTGCGCCGCGCCCGCTTCACAAGCGAGGAGGTCGTGCGTCTCACCCTCGCCTTCTACAAGCGCAATTACATTGAGGGCCTGTTTCTGTCGTCAGGCATCATCCGCTCCTCCAACTACACGATGGAGCAGCTGGTGGAGGTCGCGCGGTCGCTGCGCGAGGATCATGATTTTCGCGGCTATATCCACCTCAAGACTATCCCCGACGCCGATCCCGAGCTCGTCCGCTTGGCAGGCCTGCACGCCGACCGCCTATCCATCAATGTCGAGCTGCCGACGGCTGAGGGCCTCTCCCGTTTGGCACCGGAGAAAAGTGGCGAGCGGATCGAAGGCTCGATGGGCGCGACGCGGAGTGCAATCGTCGAAGCAAAGGATGCAAGCGCGCGTTTCAAGTCGGCGCCACGCTTCGCTCCAGCCGGTCAATCGACCCAGATGATCGTGGGCGCCGACGCGGCAAGCGATGCGGACATCGTTGGCCGTGCAAGCCAACTCTATGACCGATTCGACCTGCGGCGCGTGTACTATTCCGCGTTCAGTCCGATCCCGGACGCAAGCGCAGTGCTGCCTCTCAAGCGACCGCCGTTGATGCGCGAACATCGTCTCTACCAGTCGGATTGGCTGATGCGCTTCTACGGCTTCGCACCAAAGGAAGTCGCAGCGGCGGCCGACGGCTCAGGCATGCTGCCGCTCGACATTGATCCGAAGCTCGCCTGGGCGCTGAAGTTCCGGGAGCATTTCCCTGTCGACGTAAATCGGGCCCCTCGGGAAGCGCTGCTGCGGGTGCCGGGGCTTGGAACCAAGGCTGTGAATCGCATCCTGTCTTCGCGTCGGATGCGTCGGTTGCGCCTTGACGACGTTGCGCGACTGACGGTGTCCGTTGTGAAGGTACGGCCTTTCATCTTCACGGAGGACTGGCGGCCGACCCTGCTGACCGACCGCGGCGATCTCGCGGCGCGGCTGCGACCTGCAACTGAACAACTGGAGCTATTCTCCGCCCCTGCCTAAGGTCGAGTGTGGGAGGACACGCCATGAAGAGGTTTTTCGCCACGGTCTCGGCGGTTGCGCTGCTCGGGGCACCTGCCGCTTCCAAGCCCGGCCAGTGGACGCGCATCTTCGATGGCCGCTCGCTGAAGGGTTGGACGCCCAAGATCAGTGGTCGAGCGGTTGGCGACAATTACCTCGACACGTTTCAGGTTCGGAACGGCGCCATCCGGGTTTCCTACACCAGGTATAACAAAGGGTTCGACGGCCGTTTCGGGCATCTCGCGTTCAAGCGGCCGCTGTCCGCTTTCCGAGTGCGCTTCGATTATCGCTTCTACGGCAGCACGCTGAAGGGCGTTGAGAACTGGCAATATAGCAACAGCGGGATCATGCTGTTGGGCCAAGACCCCGCGAGCATGACGCGCGACCAGAAGTTCCCGGTCAGCCTGGAGATGCAGTTGCTGGGCGCGGAGCGGCCTGAGCCCACGCCCACAGGAAATCTGTGCACGCCCGGCACCAACGTCGTCCTTCACGGCAAGCTGGAGACAACGCATTGCATCACCTCCTCCAGCCCGATCATTGCGAACGGCCGTTGGGTCCATGCCGAAGCGCTTGTCACCCCCGATGGACAGGTCGCCCACGATATCGATGGTGTTCCGGTGATGGCCTACTCCGCGCCGCAATATGATC
>JBJMUK010000236.1:0-4817 GCA_045811225.1 Sphingomicrobium sp.
ATCGCATAGGGGCAGCGGCGGAAGCTGTAGAGGATCGGTTCAGTCGGTTCCGTCATGCGGCCGCACCGATACTGACGCTCCGACATGAGAGCGGCCTCGCTTGGCAGCAAGCGCCTCTTGCCGGTGCCGTTCGCGGTAGGAAGCGCGCTGCTCGTCCGTGCGCTCCGAGTGACATGCGGCGCAGCTCGCGCCCGCCTCATAGTGCGGGGACCCCTGATCCTCTGGGCTCAACGGGCGGCGACAAGCGCGGCAAAGCTCATGAGTGCCACGCTCAAGCCCGTGGCGGAGGCTGACACGCTCGTCGAACACGAAGCACTCGCCCTTCCACATGCTTGCCTCTTCGGGCACCGTTTCGAGATATTTCAGGATACCGCCCCTCAGGTGATGTACGTCCTCCACCCCTTCTTGCTTGAGGAAGGCGGTGGACTTTTCGCAGCGAATTCCGCCGGTGCAGTACATCGCAACCCGTGGTTGCCGGCCCTTTCCCAACAGCTCGTCGCGGGTGCTTCGGAACCAGGCGGGAAAGTCGCGGAAGCTGGCGGTCTTGGGATCGATCGCCCCTGCGAAGCTGCCGACTGACACTTCGTAGTCATTGCGCGTGTCGATCACGATCGTGTCAGGGTCGGAGATTAGCGCGTTCCAATCCTGCGGCTCGACATAGGTACCCACTGACACCGTTGGATCGACGCCGGGCTCGCCCATCGTGACGATCTCCCGCTTGATCCGCACTTTCATCCTGTAGAAGGGTATCGCCGCCGCACTGGACAGCTTCACGTCCATGTCCGCACAGCCGGGTAGCGTTCGTATGTGCTCCAGCACGGCGGTGATCGAGTCAGGAAGTCCGGCAATAGTGCCGTTGATCCCCTCTGGTGCGAGCAGGAGCGTGCCGCGCACGCCCTCAGCAAGGCAAATTGCCTCCAGGGGCTCGCGGATCGCGGCACAGTCCGTGAACCGGGCGAACCGGTACAGGGCCGCCACCCTGAAGGGAGCCGGAGACTCAGCAGTGTGATTGCTCATGCGGCCCCCATAGCCTGCGGGCGCGCGCTCGTCAGCCGACGCGGTTCTCGCTGAACTACTGCCGATTACGATAGCGCAATGTAGACCACATAGGCCGTCAAGGCTATTGCGGTATTGTTTTGGATCTACGACGCCTTGCTACCAAAATGTAAGCCCGGGCCGGCCGCATTCGCTCCCGTAATTGACGCTGGGCTCTGGATGTCACACATGCTGAACTTGCAACTGGTATTGTCGCCAGGAGGCGCAACAGGCCCGGGGAACCTGCATTGTCGTTGATCGAACGCACGGGTCCGCTCCAGAAGGCTGACCCGACGCCACTTTATCTTCAGCTCCAGAAAATTCTTCGGGATGCGATCCAGGGAGAGTTGATGAAGGCGGGTGAAGCAATTCCCGCCGAGCGCGATCTGGCCGAAGAGTTCGACGTGTCTCGGATCACCGTACGGAAAGCGATCGGCGGATTGGTCAGCGATGGCTTGGTCGCTCGCCGGCGTGGGGCAGGCACGTTCGTAACCCCCGCGCGCGTTGAGAAGAGCTTCTCCAAGCTCACCTCCTTCTCTGAGGATATGATCTCACGCGGTCGCAAGCCGCACAGCAAGTGGATCCGGCGTACGACGGGGTCGGTCACTCCGGAAGAGGCCCTCTCGCTCGGTCTGTCGCCGGGCTCCGTTGTCTACCGTTTCCACCGAATTCGCTACGCCGACGACACGCCAATGGCTCTCGAATTTACCGCCATTCCGGCTTACTGCCTGCCTTCGATCGAGGTCGTCGGCAGTTCGCTTTACGAAGCGCTAGAGGCTGCCGGGCATTTGCCGGTGCGTGCGCTCCAGAGGCTCCGCGCCATTGCCTGCACGCAGGAGCAGGCCGAAGCCTTGGGCATCGAGCCCGGCGCGCCCGGGCTGGCCATCGAACGCCGCGGCTTCCTCCAGGACGGGCGCCCAGCCGAATTCACCCAGACATATTACCGGGGAGACGCGTACGACGTGGTCGCCGAACTCAATAGCGGGTGAGCGCGGCACTAATACCTCTTGATAGAACCAATGTGGGATATATGATCAGGGCCGTCGCCAAGGAGCGGCTGTAAGGACATGGCGGAGTTGGTTCGATGGCGAGCTTGGCCCCGGCTGGGGACATGACCTTGATGGAACGCGAAGCGGCGGAATCCGCTCGCGCCGTCGAACGGATGCTGGTCGCCAATCAGGAGGGATTCCGCGCCATTGCCGAGCGGCTGCGGGAGTCCCAGCCGACCAGTGTGATAACCTGTGCCCGAGGCTCCTCGGATCACGCGGCCACTTACGCAAAATATCTAATTGAGACCCGGATCGGCATTCCGGTCGCGTCGGCTGCTTTGTCCGTCTCCTCAATCTACAACGCTGCGGTGTCCCCGGGGAACCGAGTTTGTCTGGCCATTTCACAGTCGGGCCGAAGTCCCGACCTACTCGCCGCCGTCGCGGAGCATCGACGTTCGGGCGCATTCGTAATCGCGCTTGTCAATGCGGAGGGCGCTCCACTGAGCGACACCGCCGACGTCACGATCGCACTTGATGCCGGTCCGGAGCACTCGGTCGCGGCAACCAAGTCCTATATCTGCTCGCTGGCAGCGATCGCGGCACTCGTCGGCACTTGGGCTCAGGACGCGGAGATGCTGGAGGCGGTCAATAAGCTTCCGGAGCAGCTCGAAGCAGCCTGGCAGCTGGACTGGTCGCCGGCGGTGGGCGCCTTCGTCGACGCCGACAATCTCTTCGTCGTAGCGCGTGGCTATGGCTACGGGATCGCTCAGGAAGCGGCGCTGAAGCTCAAGGAAACCTGCGCGATGCATGCCGAAAGCTTCAGTGCGGCCGAGGTCCGGCACGGACCGATGGCGATCGTAGGGCACTCCTTCAACGTGCTGGCGCTCGGAGGCAGCGACCTCGCGGGCCAGAGCGTGCGCAAGGCCGCGGAGGAGTTCCGCAAGCGCGGAGCCAATCTGCTGATCGCCGATACCGATCCAGGCATTGCAGATCTGCCTGCGATCGCCGCCCATCCTGTCATTGAGCCAATCCTGATGATCGCGAGCTTCTACCGTATGGCGAACGCGCTTTCGCTCGCGCGCGGCTGTGATCCGGATCGGCCACCGCATCTCAACAAGGTCACCGAGACGCTATGATCGTCCGTATCTTCAACGGACAGATCGTGACCTCGTCCGAGGTCATTGCGCGTGCCTCGATCCACATCGAACAGGGTACGATCGTTGGAATAGAACCGGTGGACAGCGCGGTAGCGGACATCGTCATCGATCTCGATGGCGGCTGGCTTCTCCCCGGGTTCATCGATGCGCAGGTCAATGGCGGCGGTGGAGTGCTGTTCAATGACCGCCCCAGCGTCGAGACCATCGCGACGATTGGCGCAACGCATGCGCGTTTCGGCACGACGGCGTTTCTCCCTACGCTGATCAGCGACACTCCCGCCCGGATCGCGCAGGCCCTGGACGCGGTAGACGCCGCGATCGAACGCGGCGTGCCTGGGGTTGTTGGCATCCACGTTGAAGGCCCCTTCATCAACGCAGCGAAACGGGGAATCCACGACGCGCACCGGATCTGTCGTCTCGACGACGAGACTCTTGAACTGCTCACCAGACCCAGGCGTGGCAAGGTCGTCGTGACTTTGGCGCCAGAGCTTTGCGACATCCGCGACGTCCAGACCCTCGCCGAACGTGGCGTCATTGTCAGCGCGGGTCATACCGACGCCTCCTACGACGTCGCGCAGCAGGCCATCGCGGCGGGCGTGCGCGGCTTTACGCACCTGTTCAACGCGATGTCCGCCCTCCATCATCGGGAACCGGGCGCGGTCGGTGCGGCCCTGGATTCGGACAGCTTCTGCGGGATCATCGTCGACGGGATGCATCTCCATCCCGCCGCCGTCCGCATCGCGGTGAAGGCCAAGGGCGTCGAGCGGCTAATGCTGGTGACGGATGCAATGCCCAGCGTGGGCACAAACGACACTGAGTTCGTGCTTCAGGGCAAGCGCATCCTCGTCCGGGAGGGAACCTGCATCTTCGAAGACAGCACGCTCGCGGGGGCGAACCTCGACATGGCCAGTGCGCTTCGCAACGCCGTTGCAACCACGGGCCTGGAAGTAAGCGAGGCAGCCCGGATGGCGAGCACGACACCCGCACATTTCCTTTCACTGCAGGAGAGCCACGGCACGATCGCCTCGGGCCAACGAGCCGACTGGGTATGGCTGGACGCTAATCTACAGCCCCGTGGGACCTGGATCGGCGGTGTGGCCATTGGACAGACCTCCGTTCCTCTCGCATGTGCTGCCCAATGAACACGAGCGGAGAGCCCCAGGCGCTGATCGTCTCGTCCCCGGTCGCGGGGCTGACCGCTCCGCTCGAAGCCACCCCGGACCCGGTATTCGCCGACCGCATGATGGGCGACGGGCTGGCAATCCATCCGCTGTCCGGCGAGATCCGCGCTCCTTTCGATGGCGAAATCGTCACTCTGCATGAATCGGCCCATGCCGTCGTACTGCGCAGCGCCGAAGGGGTCGAAGTCCTCATTCACGTCGGCATTGATACGGTCGCGCTGAAGGGCCGGGGCTTCGCGCCGGCCGTGACTGCCGGGGACCCGGTCTCTCGCGGCGACCTGCTCATCAGCTTCGATCTCGACGAGGTTGGATTAGCGTCAACCAGCCTCGTGACCCCCATCATCGTGACCAATCCCGACGCGTTCACGATTGTTCGTCGTAACCTTGGGTGTGCAGTCCAGACGTCCGACGAGGTAATGATGCTCTTGCCCTCCGACAGTGTGCAGCATGACGCG
>JBJMUK010000237.1:0-2609 GCA_045811225.1 Sphingomicrobium sp.
TGGTGCTGGTTGGGACATCGAAATTGTGGAGGCCCATCACCGCCAAAAGGCCGATTCACCGTCCGGAACTGCACTGACCCTGGGGGAGGCCGCAGCCAGCGGGCGGGGCAGATCAATGGATGCCGATCGGGGCCGCGACGGCACCGGGCTAAAGCGCCGCGAGGGTTCCATCGGCTTCGCTGCGGTGCGTGGCGGCACCGTGGCGGGCGATCATGACGTGATGTTCCTCGGACCGGAAGAACGCCTCATCCTCTCTCACCGCGCCGAGAACCGCAGCATCTTCGCTCGCGGAGCACTTGCCGCTGCCCGGTTTCTACACCGCAAGCCCGCCGGGCTCTATAGCATGCGCGACGTCATCTCCGGCGCGTGAACAAGGCGCAGGTCTTCGAATTCTACTCACGGCTGGCGGAGGCGAACCCCGCTCCGACGACTGAACTAGAATATACGAACCCCTACACTCTGCTCGTCGCTGTGGTCCTCTCGGCGCAAGCCACGGACGTGAGTGTCAACCTGGCGACGCGGGACCTTTTCCAGCGCGCGTCGACCCCCGAGCAGATGGTCGCGCTTGGCGAAGAGGCAGTTAGGGCCCAGATCAAGACCATCGGCCTGTTCAACACCAAGGCCAGGAACGTCATCGCACTCAGCGAAGACCTGATCCGCGACCACGGCAGCCGCGTCCCGGAGACACGCGAGGAATTGGAGCGGCTGCCCGGGGTTGGCCGAAAAACCGCCAATGTCGTTCTCAACACTGCCTTCGGCCAGGAAACGTTCGCCGTCGACACCCACATCTTCCGGGTCGGCAATCGCACCGGCCTTGCACCGGGAAAGACGCCCTTGCACGTCGAGTTGAAGCTGGATCGCGTAACGCCACAGCCGTTCCGGCGGGATGCGCACCACTGGCTGATTCTGCATGGCCGCTACATCTGCAAGGCGCGGCTGCCCCTTTGTTACAAATGCCCGGTGATAGACTTGTGCCGCTACCGGCCCAAGACGCCTCCACCCAAGGCGTCAGCGCCAGATGCGCTCGAAACGTCCGCCTAAGCCGGTCAGCAGCTCATATTGCGACAGGCCTGACGCGGCCGATGCCCAGGGTAGGTCATAGTCCAGCCGGACCCAGTCGCCCTCCCTCAACGCCGGATCGGCGGAACAGTCGACGGCGATCAGATCCATCGAGACCCGCCCCAGCACCGGCAGCTCGGCATCCTCGGCAAAGGCCCTGCCCCGCGCGGAGAAACCGCGCAGATAGCCATCCGCGTAGCCGATGTTGAGGATAGCTGCTTCCGTATCTGTCTCGGCCACGAAGGTAGCGCCGTAGCCGCAGGTTTCGCCTGCCCTGACGGTCCGGCGCTGGACAATCTGCGCTTCCACCTGCGCGACCTGCTGGATGTGTCCGGCAGCTTCGTCACGCGGAATGCCACCGTACAAGGCGAGTCCGGGCCGGACGAGGTCGAAGGCGTAGTCTACGCCCAGGCAAATGCCCGCGCTGTTCGCCAAACTGTACCGCTGCGCCGCAACTTGCACTGCAACCTCACGGAAGCGCTTCAATTGGAGCGCATTCAGCGGATGATCCTCATCGGCACAGGCGAGGTGACTCATCAGAGTGTCGATCGCGAGCCCCTTCAGCACTTCCAGTTCGTCCACCCGCACGCCGAGCCGATTCATGCCGGTATCCACCATCACGTCGCACGGACGCTGCGGTGCAATCTCCTTCCATCGCGCCACCTGTTCCGGGCTATTCAGAACTGGCCGCGCGGACAGCGCCAGCGCTGCATCGACATCGTTCGGCCCGACGCCGTGCAGAACCATGAGGCTTGCATCTGAAGGGATGGCGCCAAGCTCCCGCGCTTCCCACCAGGTCGACACGAAGAAGTCGCGGCAACCGGCATCATAGAGCGCTCGGAGCGCCTCGCGCGCACCAAGTCCATAGCCGTCGGCCTTGATGGCCGCTCCACTGGCGACCCCTGCCCTCGCCGCAAGCCAGCGCCAATTGGAAATGAGCGCGGATCGGTCGATGATCAGACGGAGCGGGCGATGCATTTGCGCGACGTAACCGGCCTAATCGCCGCCGTCGAGACGAGCCTTCGCCTGTTCCCAGTTGTTGCCGTCGAATTCCCGGACCGCGAGTTGAACCGGCTGATCCAGGCACTGGGCATTCACGCTCCAGGCCTCCGGATGGGATCGCGGCTGATAGAAGCTTTTCACGCCGCAGACGCTACAGAACAGATGCTCGGCCGCACCACTGCCGAAGCGGTAGCTGCTGAGCACGTCGGAACCGCTCTCCAGCGTGAACTCCTCGTGCGGGACGATGACGTGGATGAACCCTGTCATCCGGCACACCGAGCAATTGCAGTCCAAAGCAGCCACGGGCGGTTCCGGAAGTTGCGCAGTAAACCGCACCGCCTTGCAGTGACAGCCGCCGGACACCTGCATCACTCGACGGTCACACTCTTGGCCAGGTTGCGCGGCTGATCGACATCGGTGCCCTTCGCAACTGCCACATGATAGGCGAGCAGCTGTACCGGAACGGCATAGACGAGCGGTGCGATGAGCGGATGCACATCCGGCATTTCGATGGTGGCCATGCATCCCTCGCCGGCCTGCGCAATGCC
>JBJMUK010000238.1:0-12510 GCA_045811225.1 Sphingomicrobium sp.
GTCCTTCTTGGTGATCGGGTCGTCGAAGCGACGGCCGATCAGGCGCTTGACCGCGAAGATCGTGTTGTCCGGATTGGTGACCGCCTGGCGCTTCGCCGGCTGGCCGATGAGACGTTCGCCGTCCTTGGTGAAAGCGACGACGGAAGGCGTCGTGCGAGCGCCCTCTGCATTTTCGATGACCTTGGGGTTACCGCCCTCCATGACTGCGACGCAGCTGTTGGTGGTGCCCAAGTCGATCCCGATGACCTTGGCCATATTCTTCCTCTTCATTGCCCCACTCGGCCCCTAAACAGGCAGCCGAACCGTTGATTTCGGGAGCGATATAGGGGCCGGTTCCCGCACGACAAGGAGTGCACGCATCCCTTCAAGGGACGAATTTCTTCACCTATTCAATGCGAAGGGGGCCAAGTGGATAATTTTCGCACCGGATCGTGGCTGTCGCATGAGCGGGTGATGCGCATCGCCTGGCTGTTCCTGGCGGTGACGTTGCTGTCGCTGACGTGGCTGTTCGCGACATCGCACGGCACGCTAGATGCGGTGGGACGGCCGCTCGGTACCGATTTCTCCAACGTGTGGACGGCCGGATCAATGGTGCTGGACGGGCGTGCTGCTGAGGTCTGGTCGTGGCCGCAACATTTCGCCGTCCAGCGCAGCTTCCACCACAAGCCGGATGTGGACGTGTTCGGCTGGCACTATCCTCCGCCATTCCTGCTCATCGCCACATTACTTGCAACCCTGCCCTATCTCGTCGCGCTGGCCCTGTGGCAGGCGGTGACCCTGGCCCCGTTTGCACTCATGCTGCGCTGCTACACCGGCCGGCGTGAAGCCATTCTGCTGACGGTCGCCGCGCCAGTTACGCTGATCTGCTTGACGCATGGTCACAACGGTTTCCTCACCGGTCTGCTGCTCGGCGGCGGACTGATGCTGCTGGACAAGCGGCCGTTCTACGCGGGGCTGCTGTTCGGCTGCCTGATCTACAAGCCGCAGTTGGCGGTGATCATCCCCCCGCTCCTGCTTGCAACACGACAGTGGCGGGCAATCGTCGGTGCGATGCTGTCTGCCGGCCTGCTCATGAGCATCACGTTGGCGATGTGGGGTTGGCCTGTTTGGCAGGCGTTCGTCGACAGCCTGCCGCTGACACGGCACATCGTTATCGAGCAGGGATCGACGGGCTGGCACAAGATCATGAGCCCCTTCTCCGCCATAAGGATGTGGGGCGGGACGCTGCCGATCGCCTACGCCGTGCAGGGCTTGGCCACGGCCGCTTGCGTCGTCGGCGTGGTCTGGCTGTCATGGACCAGGCAACGCCCGGAACTGCGCAACGCGTTCGTATGCGCAGCGGTGCTGATCTCCACCCCCTACGTGCTCGATTATGACTATGTCGTGCTCCTGCCGGCCCTCGCGTTCCTGTGGGTCGATAGCGAGCGAAACGGATATGGCGCATGGGACAAGAGCCTGATGGCACTCGCCTGGGCAACGCCCATTGCCGGGCGGCAGATCGCGGAAAACCTCTACCTGCCGATCGGGCTCGCCTCGGCGATCGTCGTCGCGGCGATTGCCGCTCGACGCGCCCTTAGAGCATTGCCATCCCGCCGTTTACGTGAAGCGTCTGCCCAGTGACGTACCCGGCCTCGCGGCTGGCGAGATACACTGCAGCTGCCGCAATATCCTCGCCGCTGCCCATCGTACCTAGCGGGATGCGCGACAATATGGAATCGCGCTGCTGGTCGTTCAGCGCGTCCGTCATTGCGGAGGTCATGAACCCCGGAGCGATGCAGTTGGCGGTGATGCCGCGGCTCGCGAGCTCCTGTGCCACTGACTTGGTCATGCCGATCAGACCGGCCTTTGACGCGACGTAATTCGCCTGGCCTGGATTGCCGGTAACTCCGACCACCGAGGTGACGGAAATGATGCGGCCGAAGCGGGCCTTCATCATCGGCTTGGCGGATGCGCGGATGAGCCGGAAGGCGGCTTCGAGGTTGATACGGATGACGTCGGAGAACTCGTCGTCCTTCATCCGCATCAGCAGGTTGTCGCGGGTGACGCCCGCATTGTTAACGAGGATGTCGAGTTTCCCGCCAAGCGCCTCGACGGCTTGCGGGACCAGCTGATCGACCGCGGCGGAATCCGACAGATTGCAGGGCAACGCCACATGATCCGCGCCAAGCCCCGACCGGAAGCTTTCGAGCTTGTCGACATTGCTGCCAGACACTGCAAGCCGCGCGCCCTGCGCTGCCAATGCCTTGGCGATAGCGCTTCCGAGACCACCGGAGGCGCCGGTCACCAGCGCGGTCATTCCGCTCAAGTCGAACATCATGCGATCTCCTTCGCGAGCGCTTCCACATCATCGATAGTGACAACGCTGGTGACTTTCGCGTCCGGCACGATGCGCTTGACCATTGGGCCGAGCACCTTTCCGCCGATCTCGACGAATTCTTCAACGCCGGCAGCGGCCATGTTGGCAATGCTTTCACGCCAGCGCACCATTCCCGTCACCTGCTCCACTAGCTGGGTTCGGATGATCTCTGGGTCGCTCTCCGCAACGGCTGTGACGTTCGCGAACAGGGGAACGGCAGGCGTCTGCAAGACGACTTCGTCGAGCGCATTGCGCATTGCGTCGGCCGCAGGCTGCATAAGCGGGCAGTGAAACGGTGCCGAAACGGGCAGCGCAATTGCCCGCTTGGCGCCCATGTCCTTTGCGATGGCGATGGCGCGGTCGATCGCGTCCTTGTGTCCGGAGATGACGACCTGGCCGGGGTCATTGTCGTTGGCCACGGTGCAGACTTCGCCCTTTGCGGCAGCGTCCGCAATCTTCTGAGCCAATGCCAGATCGGCGCCGAGCAATGCCGCCATTGCGCCCTGCCCGACCGGCACTGCGGCCTGCATCGCCCGGCCTCGAAGTTTCAGCAGCCGCGACGTCGTCGGAAGGTCGAAAGATCCGGCGGCCGCAAGCGCTGAATATTCGCCCAGGCTATGCCCGGCGACGAAGCCTGCGGCCTTAAGACTGACGCCGCCGTCCTTGGTCAATGCAGCATAGACCGCAAGCGCGTGCGCCATGATCGCTGGCTGCGCGTTCTCGGTGAGCTTCAGATCGTCCTCCGGACCCTCGCGCATCAACCGGAACAAGCTCTGCCCAAGCGCCTCGTCGACTTCGCCGAACACGTCCCGTGCCGCCGCGCTGGCTTCGGCGAGCTGGCCGCCCATACCCACCGACTGACTACCCTGTCCCGGAAAAATGAATGCGCGCATCGTCGTCCCTGCTATGATCGACCGCGCGACTAAGCCGACGCGCCGCAATTGCCAAGGCTCGAGGGGGAACCATGACCGCTGATCGCCACCGGCGCCAACTTGGCTTCTGGAAGTGCCTGGCGCTGGTCATCGGCAATATCGTCGGTGCGGGCGTGTTCCTGCTCCCGGCAAGCATCGCACCTTTCGGAAGAAACAACATCTGGGGCTGGGCGCTCGCCATCGGCGGCGCTCTTTGTCTGGCCTTCGTCCTTGCCAGGCTTGCCGGCCGAGTTCGCGGCGGCCCTTACGAATATGTCCGGTCGGCTTTCGGGCCGGAGGCCGGCTTTGTGGTGATGTGGACTTACTGGACGTCGGTGTGGACCGCGAATGCGACGCTCGCGATTGCCGCGGTCAGCTACGCCAGCAGCCTTGTGCCCGCGCTTGGGGTTGGGCTCATGCCTCCAGCGCTTGCGATCGGCTGCGTGTGGCTCTTCACCTTGATCAACGGCCGTGGCGCGGGGACCGCCGGCAAGGTCCAGGTGCTTACAACATTGCTCAAGCTGCTGCCGCTGGTCGCCGTCTGCCTTGTGGCCCTAACTGCAATCGGAGGGGGAGCGCACAGCGCGGCGCAGGCCGCGGCTCCAGTGACAACCGGCGGGGTCGCCAGTGTTGCTGCGCTGGCAATGTTCGCAATGCTGGGGTTCGAGTCCGCGACCTTGCCCGCGGGCAAGATCATTGACGAAGAACGGACAATTCCGCGCGCCACCATCGCGGGCACGCTGCTTTCCGGCGCGATCACCTTCGCCGCTTGCTCCGCGGTGCTCTTTCTCCTTCCAGGCGACATTGCGTCCAGCAGCCCTGCCCCGTTCGCTGACGCGATCCGCCCGACGCTCGGCAATGCAGCAGGCTCTTTGATCGCAATGTTCGCGATGATCAGCGCCCTCGGGGCACTGAATGGCTGGGTGCTCTGTTCGGGCGAAGTCCCGCTGGCCATGGCGCAGGCGCAAGTATTCCCGGAATGGTTCGGCAAGACCACCGAGCTCGGAACACCGGTACGGGCGCAGATATTTTCAAGCGTCATCGCCAGCCTGATGATCTTCGGGAACTACAGCGGGTCGATGACCGATGCGTTCACCTTCGTCGTACTGGTCTCCACGGTTGGTTCGCTGGTCCTGTACGGTGGCTGCGCGCTTGCGGCTCTGAAGCTGAAGCTGGCAGTTCCGGCTGGCATTGCCGGAATCCTGTTCACTGTCTTTGCATTCTGGGGGGCCGGAGCCGAAGCAAGCATCTGGGGCTTCGGCCTGGTGCTCCTTGGCCTTCCCTTCTGGCTGATCAACAGGAGTTCGCGAGGCGGCTCCAGCCAGGCGGCGGCGGCGAGTCCAGGCGGGCTTCCGGAATAAGTTTCCGCAGCTTCCGGGCGAAGCTGCGCAGGCAAACCTCGCTGGTTCCAAGCGGACCCGCCCGATAGGAGGCGGCCTGCATGCCAAGCTGCACGCGCGTGATCAGCTCCGTGTCTTCAGCGGTCACGCGCCGGTTGATCCTCCAGTTGAGATAGCGCGCGGCCCGCATCTCGCGCCGCTCGTCCGGAAGCGCATAGCTGATTTCGCGGATTACGGTCTCCGTGGCGCTAATCGGGAGGAACTGCATGAAATCGACCTGGTCCGGGTAGATGTCGAAGGCCACGTTCGGGAACAGCTTGTAATAGAGCCACTTGCGGCGGTGCGAGGTAGGCAGGTGATCCGCGGTCGGAAGCAGCTGCTGATATGCCCGTTCGCTCTGATTGTCCGAAGGAACATGGACCAGGTCGCCTTCCATGCGGTCGACCGTCGCGCTCGCCTCGATCCGGTACCCCTTGCCGAATAGCCGGGTAAGGCCGGGGTGGCCGATCGGGATGTGCAGACCGTCCGAATAATTGTCGGCGATGGTCTTCCAGTTGAGCGCTCGCGGGCGGCTGGTGACGCGTCCGATCGCCTGCAGCTCTTCGAAACGATACGGTTCGACCTCAGCATCGTAGGGCGCCATCATCTGGGCGACTGACGGCGATCGAGGCTCAAGACAGACGAACAGGAACCCGCGCCAATTCTCCAGCGCAACACGCGCGAGCCCGAGCTCTTCCGGGTTGAGGCCGGGATATTCGCGTCGATGGGGAACGCCGACCAGCTTGCCATCGCGGGCATAACTCCACGCGTGATAAGGACAGGTCAGAACCTTGGCGCAGCCGGCAGTGCCGTCGACCAGCCGGGACCCCCGGTGGCGGCAGACGTTCGAAAAGGCCCTGACCTCGCCATCATCGCCTCGGATCACGATCACGCTTTCCCCGAGGTACTCGAGGCTCCGCCAATCGCCGGGCGACGGGATCTCGTTGGAATGACACACGACCTGCGGCGCCATCCGGAGGAAGGTTTTCACCTCAGCCTCAAAGAACTCGCGGTCATGGTATAGCCAGCCGGGAAGGCTCATCCCGTCCAGTGGGTCAGGAGCGAAGGTGGCACTGCGCAGCTTGGTTGCCATGTGCGGAGCCTTGCCATTGCGGGGGTTTTGGGGCAATGGGCCGCCACTGGCGCGAGGGGCCTCCCCCGCGCCTGTAATTTTTGACGACAGCCGGAGGGGCGTTCGCACGGTGCGGCGTCAGCAATCGGCCAACAAGAGAGACAAGCATGCCGCTTTACGAGCATGTTTTCCTCGCGCGTCAGGATCTGGCTCAAGCCCAGGTCGATGCGCTGGCGGAAAACGCGACCAACATCCTGACCGAAAATGGTGGGAAAGTGGTCAAGACCGAGACCTGGGGCCTTCGTGGCCTCGCTTACCGCATCGCCAAGAACCGCAAGGCCCATTACGTCGCTCTCGACGTTGACGCCCCGCCGGCTGCGATCGCGGAACTCGAGCGTCAGACCAACATCAACGAAGACGTGATCCGCTTCATGACCATCCGCGTCGATGCTCACGAAACCGGCCCGTCGGCGATGATGCGCCGCGGCGAACGCGACCGCGAACGTGGCCCGCGCGGCGATCGTGGCGATCGTCCGGACCGGGGCGATCGTGGCGATCGTCCGGACCGAGGCGACCGTGGAGATCGCGGCGGTTTCCGCGCTCGTGAAGAGGAGGCTGAATAATGGCTCGTGCATTCTTCCGCCGCCGCAAGAGCTGCCCATTCTCGGGCAAGGACGCTCCCCGGATCGATTATAAGGACGTGCGCCTGCTGCAGGGCTTCGTGTCCGAGCGCGGCAAGATCGTGCCGTCGCGGATCACCGCAGTCTCCACCAAGAAGCAGCGTGAGCTGGCAAAGGCGATCAAGCGCGCCCGCCATCTCGGCCTGCTTCCCTATGTCGTGAAGTAAGGAGCGCGAGCCATGGAAGTTATCCTGCTCGAACGCGTCGAAAAGCTCGGTCACATTGGCGACGTCGTCAATGTGAAGAACGGCTTCGCGCGCAATTATCTGCTGCCGAACAAGAAGGCGCTTCGTGCGAACGAGTCGAACCGCAAGCTGTTCGAAGCCAATCGCTCGAAGATCGAAGCTGACAATGCCGAGCGCCGCTCGGGTGCCGAAACGGCCGCCAAGGGCGTCGACGGCAAGACGGTCCAGCTGATCCGCCAGGCATCCAACACCGGCCAGCTCTACGGTTCCGTCAGCGCTCGGGACATCATTGATGCTCTCGACTCGGACGGTGCCAAGATCACCAAGAGCCAGGTCGTCCTTGATCGTCCGATCAAGTCGATCGGCGTCCATGAAGTGCGCATTGCACTTCACCCGGAGGTCAACGTGACGGTCAAGGTCAACGTTGCCCGCTCGCCGGAAGAGGCTGATCTTCAGGCTCAAGGCGTGGACGTGATGGCGCAGATGTTCGAACGCGACACCGCCGCCTTCACGGAGGATTACGATCCGAACGCGGAGCCGGGTGCCACTGCGGAAGCAACTTCGGCCGATGAAGCCGACGCCGCATCGCCGGCAGAGGACGAAGCTTCAGCTTAAGCTTCCACTCTCGACGGACAAGACAAGCCGCCGGTCGGAAGATCGGCGGCTTTTCCTTTGCGCTCCGTTCGTCGCAATTGCTGTTTGCATCACGGGTCGCGTTTTTGGCCGTGCAGAGCCTTCGTTCCGTGTCCGCAACGGGCGTGGGAGCACTAACGTCCATCCGTCCGTCGCATTGACCGATTTGCGGGCGGAACGATCGCCTGATCCTCCCTGTTTCCATTGGTAGGAGCAATGTGGTGGCTCTTCATAGGAGAGGATCAATGGCGAACGAGTGGAACAATCAGGAACGCGACCCGCAGGCTGAGAAAGCAGAGAAGAATGCACCGCTGACGGGGCAGCAGAGCCAGGACAGTGAAATGGGCCAGCAGTCGCAGCAGGGCCAATTCACGGCTCAGGGCGGACAGCAGAGCCAGGCCGACGCCCAGAACAGCGGCCAGCAGGGTTTCAACGATCAGGAAACCCAAGGCAATCAGGGCAGCTTTAGTGGTGGTTCCGAAGGCAGCAACCAACCGCTGGGCGGCAACGACAGCAATACTGGCACCGGCACCACCTTGAGCCAGGGCTTCGAGCCCTCCGGCGACACTGACACGCTCTCACAACAGCAGGGCAGCCAAGGCCGGGAGCAGGGCTCGACCGGAAGCCAGAACAGTTTCGGTGAGTCCGACCAGCAAGGTTCGGGTTTCATGGCCTCTCAAGGAACCGGATCCGACGACTATCTGCAGCAGGATGCGCAGGGCGATCTCGCTCAGCAGGACTCGCTGAACCAGCAAGATGATGGCGGGGCTGGAATCGCCGGGAGCGACGAAGACAACGCTTAAGTCCTAACACGACAGGGCGCCGCCTTCCGAACGGAGGCGGCGCCCTCTTCGTCTCAGGCTCGTGCCTTCTCCAGAATCGCCCTTTCCCGCTCCACCAGTGAAGCGAAGCTTGGGCGGGCGAGGACTGCCTCGACATAGGCGCAGACTCGCCCGTGGCGCTGCGGGTCGAGAGCACAACCCATGTGACCCAAGTTCGCAAACGGGCTCGCCACGGAGATGTCAGCAAGCGTCAGTCGATTGCCGACCAGAAAGCTGCCAGCGTCCGGGACCACAGTTTCAAGGTAGTCGAGCAGAGGCGGCAGTTCCTCGCGTTCAGCGCGGTCGGCGAGTTCCGTATCCCCTTCCCTCTTCAGGAACACAGGGGCGACGATCCGATTGAAAAACATCTTCGCCCCCGCCGCGAACAGGATCGTGTCGGAAAACTCATCGAACCAGATCGTCCGGCCCCGCTCTCGCGGATCGACAGGGATCAACTCCGGGTCAGGCTGTACCGCCTCCAGATAGTGGACGATCGCCGTTGAGTCGGAGAGTGTAAAATCGCCGTCGATCAGTGCCGGCATCTTCCGAAACGGGCTAGCCCGCGCGAATTCGGGATCGGGATCGCCTCGCCCCGTCGGACGGACATCCATTTCGATGCCCTTCTCCGCTGCAAATACCAGCACCTTGCGGACAAATGGCGAAAGCGACGAGCCGAAGAGGATCATGTCGTGTTGCCCCACCTTCATGTCGAACGGCGGGCCCGGACCCGCTGCCAACGCGTTTTCGGAAGGGCATCATCATGGGAGATAAAGCCATGCGCAGCAACAGCGGCGACGACCAAGGACGCAACAACCTGCATGATCCGACACTTCGCGATCGCGAGCTCGGCCGCGAGGTCGAGAAGAAGCACCCGACCCAGACGACGGAGATGGGCTCAGACACTCGTAAGACCGGCCAGAAGGGTGCCGGCTAGCCTATACGGTAGAAGGCGACGACCCGATCGAGGGCAAGTGTGAGCACGACCTTGCCTGCGCGCGCGCGCCAGCCAAGCGCGCTTTCCGCTTCGCGCATGCCCTCGCCGGCGCATACGATGCGCCACAGAATATCGCTTAATCCAGGGCCGGCAGCCTTGATGGCGTCGTCAAAGCGCCGCTGTGCGTCCATTTGGCTTCCGGTGAGATCCGGACCAACGGCGGATCCGCCCCGGCCGCGGCTCACCGGGGCCGCGTCCCAGGTCATGGCTATTTTGGGCGAGAGTTGCGCTCGTTCCCAATCCGACCGCAGCCGCTCACCGGCCTCGCGCTGTCGATCGCTAATGTGCCCCCGGGCGTGAAGCCACCCCAAAGGTGACTCCGCGCCGTTGACAGTGACCGATCGAACCCCGCTGACGCCGCCCGGAGGAGCCGTTTGCCGCAAGAGGCGGTTGCCTTGTGTCTGGTGCATCATCTTCTCCCGATTCGACCAGGCCTTGCCACAACGGCAAATCTGTAGGACAGAGACAAACCATTTAGGTTCATGGTGAAACGGGGGGCAATGTGATTACGAGGATACGGGAGGTTCGGCGGGCTCGCGGGATGACGCTCGACGATGTAGCGAAAGCGTGCAATCCGCCAACCACCCCGCAAACCATCGGGCGGCTGGAAACAGGAACCAGAACGGTGTCCGTCGGCTGGCTCAACCGGATCTCCGCTGCCCTTGGCACGAATGCGTCGGATCTCGTCGAAGCCGAAGAGACAGGCAGTCTTTCCGTGGCCGCTTTGCTCGGTCCGGGCGGGGCCATCGCCCCTAAGAGGTCGGCCGTGGCTGTGCCCCCTCGTGTGGACAGCGCCCATGTTGCGATCACAGTCACGGGCAGCACCGGCGATTATCGGGCGGGCGATCAATTGTGGTGCCAGACCCTTCAGCCGGACGAGTTTGGCAGCGCTCTGAACCGCGACGTCCTTGTTCCCCGCCCCGCGGGGCGGTTCATCTTCGGCCGCCTGATCGGCAGGAATGGCGGCAAGCTCCACCTGCTTCCTCCCGGCGCCGGAAGCCGGCAAACGGTGATCGCGGATCCGCCCTGGATTGCGGCGGCGTCCAAGCTAGTGCGGAGCCTTTAGGCGGCCTCACGCTTTCTCCGGCTCTATAGTTCGGAGACTGATGTGTTCTTGTTCTTCTCGAACCCGATAGGATGCGGCCCCTCGCTGCTGATCACCCTGGCGCTTACCCTAGTCCTGCTGATCCTATTCGGATGGATTCATTTCTAAGGGCCGCGCGCCGCCGACTGTCGTGAGGACAAGGCCCGGTGGGCGCTGACGGGCTCGAACCGCCGACCCTCTCGGTGTAAACGAGATGCTCTACCAACTGAGCTAAGCGCCCGCTTTCGCGGCAAGCGCCGCCCGTGCCAGTTCGGCGGCCCAATCGCAAGCCGCTCTAGATAACCGAAACCTTCCCCACCTCAGCGAAATAACGCCGGAGCGCCTGGCTTGCCGCTGGAGCAAGTTCGACAAACACGCGGCGCCCGTCGTGCGGATCGGCCCTGCGCAGGAAAAGACCCTGCTCGGTCATGGTCTTCAACCAGCGCAAGGCCGTGGTCGCGGGAACGGCCGCAGCAATGCACAAACTCGATACGGGCACCCGCAACTGCGCGATCTCCGCCTGAAGTAGGTCCAGCAGCATATCCCAGGCGGGGTCGGCGAAGAGGTCTTCAGCGAAAAAGCGCGACCTCAACCGCCGTGCTCGAATGACGCTACGGATCACGTCGGCGGGGACATCGGGGCTGGCACTCGCCGGCAATTCAACATGTGTGGCCGAAGGCGCTACAGGACCCGTCGACAGCCTCGCCAGGGTAGACGCGATACGGCCGACTTCATCGCTCAACTGCCGAAGCCGCTCTGCATTGCGGTCCGCGGCCGCATCTGACAGCCGCAACGGCATGGACGCCCGCGCCAGCGACACCGCTAGCGCTGCCGCGCGCGTTGCATCATCGCCGTCGATGACCACCTCGATATCCGGACCGTCGATCTGCGCCATGACTGCATCGATCATGCCGAGCGGCGCTGACACGACCGCGCCGCAACGGCGATCCCTCGTCAGGCGGGCGATTTCAGGCAGCACGCAGCCAAGTGATTCCTCACCTCGATCGCCGAACTCAATCCAGACAGCGGAAACTGAAATCTGCCGTTCGAAACGCTCGGCCGCGTCTTGAACGAGGACCCTGTCGGCAATTCGCAATCCCGATGCTTCAACGGTGCGCGTGGCCCGCATGAGCGCCGCTTGATCCGAGCCGGACACGAGAACCGGGGGAAGTGCAAAAGCTGAGCCGGCGGAATAGGAAACATCGGTCGTGTACGCATTCATCAAGCGCATCCCTCGTGAGGGTGGAACCGAGCAGCACCCGATTAACGCGCAATTCGGAGGAAAGTCAGACGCGTTCGTCTCCAAAATGGAGAGATTTGCGTACTTTGGCCTCAACTCACCGCATAATGGGGCGTCACGGGGGTGAGTCGATGGGTCGAGCGGATAATCTGTCACGCGGTCGCGATCGCGCCGCCGAGCTCGCATTGGCGATCGAAGAGGCGCAGCGCGTTGCCTGGGACCTGGGCGCGTCGGGTGTGCACAACCGCGAGGCGCTCGACCTTTACTGCCGCCTTGAGGCCGCGCGAGACGAGTTGGAGCAGATTGTCGCTGGCTGCTGGCGTTCCCAGCGCAATGAGATTGGTCCGATGCCGATCAATTTCGACGCTCCAATTTGGCGGAGCTATTCCGGTGAGGGCTAAACGCCCTGCGGCAGGTCGCCACCTCCGGAAAAGTCTTCCAGGAATGGCTCGACCCGCGGCGCTTCCCAGCCGGAGGTTGCGACGAAAGCGCGGTTGAGAAAGGCCTTCTTGCCATAGCGCAAGGCTGATCCGTCCGTGCCGTCGACCCTGCCACCAGCGGCGAGCAGGATTGCGTGTCCCGCGGCCGTGTCCCACTCGCTCGTCGGGGATAGGCGCGGATAGATATCGGCGACCCCTTCCGCCACTAAGCAGAACTTCAGCGAGGACCCAACCGAGACACGCTCGCAAGAACCGACTGCGCTCTCGAGATAGTCGATGGTCGCCTGGTTGAGGTGCGATTTCGATGCCACCGCGACTGGGCTCGGACCGCGCTCGCGTACCCGGATGTCACGGCGGTTCCCGCCCTCTGCCAGTTCCGCGCCCAATCGAACCACACCGCTGTGCAGCCGCCCAGTGGCGGGCGCGAAAATCACTCCGAGCACTGGGACGCCACCCATGATCAGGCCGATGTTGACCGTGTAATCGTCTCCGCCGCGGGCAAACTCCTTGGTCCCGTCGAGCGGATCGACAAGGAAGTAATCCTCGCCATGCACCGGGACCCGGCCGGCGGCGACTTCTTCCTCCGCTATCACCGGAACGCCTGGCGCTGCGCGGGATAGCGCGTGCAGGATCACTGCCTCCGCCGCGCGGTCCGCTTCCGTCACCGGGCTGCGGTCGGCCTTGAAGTCGACCTCGAAACCTCGCCGCACCACTT
>JBJMUK010000239.1:0-9112 GCA_045811225.1 Sphingomicrobium sp.
TGGCTGCTCGAACTGTTCGCGGGCAGGCAGTCCGCGCGCAGCATTCACTTCATCTGCGCGGCGGCCATTGGGCTGTTCATCATCGTCCATGTGCTGATGGTGCTGCTTGCGGGCCCGTTGAACGAGATCCGGTCGATGGTCACCGGGCGCTATCGGATCCACGGGGAATGATCTCCCGCCGCCTGTTCGTTGGCGCGGGCAGCGGACTGCTGCTCGCCGGATGCGACAAGTTGGACCGAAGCGAGACTTTCCGCGGCATCCTGCGATCCACGGAGGGACTGACCATGCGCGCCGAGCGGCTCATCTCTAGCCGTGACGCGCTGGCCCCGGAATATCACGAAACGGAGATGTCGCCGATCTTCCGGTCGAACGGAACCCGGATGCCCGGAACGCCGGAATATGCCGTGCACTTTGCGGAGCGATTCGCGAACTGGAAGCTGCAAGTGGAGGGCATGGTGGCGCGTCCGCTGTCGATCCCGATAGATGCGATCCGACGTATGCCAATGCGGACTCAGATCACCCGCCATGATTGCGTCGAAGGCTGGAGCGCGATCGGCATGTGGCATGGGGTGCCGCTGTCATTGATCCTCAACGCCGCCGGGCTCAGCACGCGGGCCAAATACGTTGTCTTCCATTGCGCCGACCGGTTCGGTGCGCGCCCATATTACGAGAGCATCGACATGGTGGATGCCTTCCATCCCCAGACGATCCTTGCGTGGGGCATGAACAAGGGGCTGCTGACAGTGCCCCACGGCGCTCCGCTGCGGCTGCGGGTGGAACGGCAACTCGGCTACAAGCACGCCAAATATGTGCAGCGGGTCGAAGCGGTGGAGACCCTTACTGGAATTCAGGACGGCAAGGGCGGCTATTGGGAAGATAGCGCCGACTATGGCTGGTACGCCGGGATCTAGTCCGCGGCCCTTGACCGGACGCGCTCCCCTCCGCCACTGCAGCGCCATGGCCGAACCACGCAATTTCCTGGCACTTGCGCATGAACTTGCGGACGCCGCGCGTGGCGAAACCCTGCTCCGGTGGCGCGGGGGTGTGAAGGCCGAGAACAAGGCGCAGACCGGCTGGGATCCGGTTACCGAGGCAGATCGTGAAGCCGAACGCATCATGCGCGATCTGATCGAGAGCAATCACGGGGATCACGGTAGCGAGGGGGAGGAGTTTCCGGGCCGGCCCGCGCGCGGGCCGTGGACGTGGAGTCTCGATCCCGTCGACGGCACTCGGGCATTCGTCTGCCAGCTTCCAACCTGGGTCACCCTGATCGGCCTGCTTCAGAAAGGTACACCGGTGCTCGGCATTATCGACGCACCCTGCCTCGGCGAGCGCTACACCGGATGGGGCAGCGAAGCTCGACTGCATCGCGGCGGCGAGTGCGAGACCATTCGAGTGAGCGGGTGCACCGTGCTGGCCGACACACGACTGTCCACGACGGATCCCTACATGTTCCAGGACGCCGGCATGGAGGCATTCGCGGCACTCCGGAACAAGGTACGCACGACCCGTTATGGCTTTGACGGCTACGCTTACGCGCGGCTGGCGGCCGGCTCGCTAGACCTCGTCATCGAGTCCGGGCTCAAGACCTATGATTATAATGCGCTCATCCCGGTGGTCCGCGCTGCGGGTGGCGTGTTCGGCGACTGGTTCGGTGGTGATGACTTCAGCCGCGGCGACGTGATCGCAGCGGCATCGCCGGAGCTCTACGCCCGAGCCGTCGAGATCATGCGGAGCGCCGCCTAGCCAGCGTGGCGTTGCCGGAGGACGGCAATGACATCCTCCCAGCTGTAACCCTTGGCCTCCATGAGCACGCTGAGGTGATAAAGGAGATCCGCAGTCTCTTCCGCGCACCCGGCTGCGTCGCGAGTGACTCCGGCAAGGGCGATTTCGACGCCTTCCTCGCCCACCTTCTGCGCGATGCGTTCTACCCCTTCATTGAGCAGATGCCGCGTATAGCTTTTATCGTCATCCGAGCTGGCGCGACTGGCGACAATGCGGGAAAGCTCAGTGAGCCAGCCGGGCCCCTGCACCTCACTCATGAAGCAATTTGACGCCCCCAAGTGGCACGTCGGCCCTTCCGGCCGTGCCTGCACGAGCAACGCATCCCCGTCGCAATCCTCGCGGACCTCGACCAGCGTCAAGCGATTGCCGCTGCTTTCGCCCTTCATCCACAAACGCTCCTTGGACCGGCTGAAGAAAGTCACGAACCCACTCTCCAGCGTGGCGCCGAGCGCCTCCGCATTCATGTAGCCGAGCATCAGCACGGCGCCGCTTGCGGGGTCCTGCACGACAACCGGGATCAACCCGTCCATCTTCGCCCAGGCAAGCCCGGGGACGTCCGCCGCGCCTAAAGGCGCATTTCGATCGCGCATGATGCGAGATACTCCTTAAGCTTCGGGATCCGGATCAACCGGTCATGAAATACGGTCGCGGCAAGTGCGCCACTGGCGCCCGCCTGCAGAAAGACGTTGCGGAAGTGCTCCGGCGTACCGGCCCCGCCCGACGCAATGACCGGAACATCGGTGGCGTCGGTCACCGCCTTGGTGTGCGGCAGGTCGTATCCCGTGCGCATGCCATCCTTGCGCATGCAGTTGAGCACGATCTCTCCAACGCCGCGGTCGGTGGCCTCCCGCACCCAGTCGAGCGTCCGGCGACCGGTGTCGCGCGTTGCTTCCACCGACCCGGTGTATTGCTTGACCCAATAGTCGCCGTCGCGCTCGAAACTGTCGACGCCAAGCACGATGCACTGGCTGCCGAAGTCACGCACCAGCTCGTCTATCAACCCGGGCCGTTCAAGCGCCGGTGAATTGATGCTGACCTTGTCGGCACCCGCTTCGAGGCATGCGCCGGCATCCTCACGGCTGCGAAGACCGCCCGCCACGGCGAACGGGATGTCGATGACACGGGCGACGCGACGCACCCAATCGGGGTCCAGGCGGCGGCGGTCGGCGCTTGCGCTGATGTCGTAGAAGACCAGCTCGTCCGCACCGTCCGCGCTATATTGGAGGGCGTGCTCGACAATGTCGCCGACATCGCGGTGGTCGCGGAACTGCACGCCTTTGACGACGCGGCCATCCTTCACGTCGAGGCAGGGGATGATCCTACGCGCTGGCAAGGCCGACTGCCTCCGCCAAGTCCACGCGGCCTTCCCACAAGGCCTTGCCCACGATCGCCCCCGCCGTTCGAAGCCGTTGCAGGTCCTCGATAGACGAGACACCACCGGAGGCCTGGATCGCGAGATGGGGCAGCCGCCGCTGCGCCTCTTCGAGGAGGTCGAAGTTTGGCCCCGCAAGCATCCCGTCGCGGCCGATGTCGGTCAGCAGGAGGTGCCGCGCGTCCGGGAAACGCGCCGCAACGTCCCACAGCGATTGGCCGCTGTCTTCGGTCCAGCCGGAAATCGCGACGAACGGAGTATCGCCGGTGACGCGGACATCCAACGCCAGCGCAATCCGATCCTGTCCAAGCTCTTGGATGAAGCTTTGCACGAGGTCGGGCTGTCGCACCGCGAGGCTGCCGATCACGACGCGCGAGACTCCCGCGTCGAGCATGTGTTGAACATGCTCGCGAGTGCGGAAACCGCCGGCGACCTGCAGGTTCAGGGGCGCTTTCCCGGCGAGATCCGCGATCAGTCCGTGCTGCACCGGGGCGCCGGCGCGGGTGCCATCGAGATCGACGATGTGCACCCACTGGGCACCGGCTTCGGCAAAGCGTCGAAGTGCGTCCAGCGGGGCATCGCCATAACGGGTCGCGTCGTCGAAATCGCCTTGGCGCAGACGGACAATGCCGCCGCCCATCAAGTCAATCGCCGGATAAATGATCATGCGTTCAGCCATGTCTCGAGAAAGCGAGCGCCCACTTTGCTGGAGCGCTCCGGGTGGAATTGCGCGCCGGTCCAGTTCCCCTTGCGGACAGCAGCCGGAACGGCCTGCCCATATTCGGCCTTCGCGATGGTCTGCGGCCCGTCGTCGCAGGCATAGCTGTGAGCGAAATAGACATAGTCACCATTGTCGATCCCGATCTCCGGATCGCTGACCGCAAGCTTGCTCCAGCCCATGTGCGGGACCGGTCGTCCCGGTGCGGGCTCCATCTTCCGAACTGACCCAGGCATGATGCCGAGACACTCGACTCCATCCTCTTCGCTGCGCTCGAACAACAATTGCATGCCCAGGCAGATACCAAGTGCGGGCGCAGTGATGCCCTTGAGCACCTGCTCAAGCCCACGGGCCCTCACCTGCTGCATCGCGAACCCCGCTGCCCCGACCCCGGGGAGCAGTACCTTGTCGGCACCGGCGATGACCTCCGGATCGCAGGTCAGCTCCGCAGTCACGCCCAACCGCTCGAGCGCCAAGGCGACCGAACCGGTGTTGCCATAGCCAAGTTCGACCATCGCCAGTTTCACAGCAGGCCCTTCGTGCTGGGCAGAACGTCGCCTTCCTTGCGGATTGCCTGACGGAGCGCGCGTCCGACTGCCTTGAACGCGGCTTCCACCTTGTGGTGATCATTCTCGCCGCGCACCTTTACGTGCACTGCGGCACGCAGATGCTCGGCAAGGGAGCGGAATACGTGCCCGGTCATCTCGGTGGGGTAATCGCCAATGTGCGAACCGGAGAACTCGCCTTCGAAAATGCCGTAAGGCCGCCCCGACAAGTCGATCAGGGCCTCTCCCTCTGCCTCGTCCATCGGCAGGGCAAAGCCGTAGCGGCCGATGCCACGCTTATCGCCGAGTGCCCGATCGAGCGCCTGCCCGAGCGCGATCGCGCAGTCCTCGACGCTGTGATGAGCATCGATCTCAAGGTCGCCCTGACACGACATCAGCAGCGAAAACCCGCCGTGGGCCGCAAGCTGATCCAGCATGTGGTCGAAGAAGGGCAACCCAGTGTCGATCTCGCGCGGCGAAACGCGGTCCAGGTCGACGGCGACGGCGATCTTGGTCTCGTTCGTCTCGCGCACTACTTCCGCGCGGCGCGTGCTTGCCTCGCCGGAGTTCACTCCGAACGCTGCGAGCGCGGCCACGTTCTCGTCGGAAGTCCCGACCGACAGGCGGATCGCGTTGGGCGTCACATTGGGCCGGAAGCGCACCCGAATGCCGAGCGAAAGCAGCTTCGTCGCCAGAACCGCCGCATCATCGACTTCGAGCAGAAGGAAGTTGCCGCCGCCGTTGCGCACCTGCTTCACGATGGGAGACTGGCGCAACTGCTCCGCAAGCCGGTCCCGAGCCTGGATGATACCCGAGATGCGCTCCGCCTGAAGCAACCGGCGGGACGGTGACAAGGCCGCAAGTGCCGCCTGAATGGAAGGGCTCGGCATTGGATATGGCGGGAGAGCGCGGCTGATCAAGTCGATCAGTTCGCCGCTTCCGATCGCACAACCGACGCGTGCTCCGGCGAGGGCGAACGCCTTCGACAAGGTGCGGAGGACCACGAGGTTCTCGACCTCGCGGGCCTTCGCGGCCAGGCTCTCCTGATCCGAAAATTCGATATAGGCTTCGTCAGCGACGATGATCGTGTCGGGGAGGGCTTTTGCCACTGCCAGGATCGTCTCGGGATGAACGGTGTTGCCGGTGGGATTGTTGGGCGCGCAAATGAAGGCGAGCTTCAGCCTGTCGCGCTTCCTGGCCGCGGCGACGAAATCGTCGGGATCGAAATCATATTCGGCGTTCAGCGGGATCTCCACGACCGCCGCACCCTGAATCCTTGCGAACTGCGCATAGGCAGAGAAGGTGGGCGGGCAGATCGAAATGGAGTCGACGCCGGGCACGCAGAAGCTGCGGACCAGTACGTCAATAGCGTCATCCGCGCCGCGCGTTACGAGGAGATTCTGAGGCGCAACCCCGTAAAGCGCCGCCATCGACGCCCGCAGCGCCGAAGGCTGCGGCTCGGGGTAGCGATTGAGCTTCGATCCGAAGTTGCCGCCAACGAGCGGCTCAAAAGGGCTTTCGTTCGCGTCCAACCGGATGGCGTCGGTCGGGAACAGCGCATTGTTGTGGGCCGAGACGTCATTGGCGCCAAGTGCAAGGATCTCCGGGCGGGCGAGCCGCTGAACCAGGCTGGTCATGCCTTCCCTCCCAATCTTGCTTCCGCTGCGCGAGCGTGCGCTTCAAGTCCTTCAAGACGCGCAAGCGCGGCGGCCACGGGAGCCGCCTTCACCGTCGCCTCGGGCGTAAGCTTCTGGATGCTGATTGCCTTCATGAAGCTGTAAACGGAGATTCCGCTCCACGCCCGTGCAGCGCCGTCCGTAGGAAGCACGTGGCTCGATCCCGACAGATAGTCACCGAACGTCTCGGCGGCATTGTACCCGGCGAAAATGGCGCCCGCATTGGCGATCGCGGGCGTCAGTGCGTCCGAATCTCCGACCGACAGTGTGAGATGTTCCGGGGCATAGACATTGGCCACCGACACGCCCTCGTCGAGCGACCGGACGATGATTGCGCGTGCATGACCAAGCGCCTCGCGAGCGATGTCCGCCCGCGGCAAGGTGGCGAGCTGCCCCTGCAGTTCCAGCTCCACCGCAGCCGCCAGTTCGCTTGACGGCGTCACCAGCAGGACTTGCGCCGTTCGGTCATGCTCCGCCTGGCTCAGCAGATCCGCCGCCACGACCGCGGGCGACGCAGAATGATCCGCAATCACCAGCAGTTCGCTTGGACCGGCCGGCATATCGATCGCTGGCGCGCCCGGAATGGAAGCGAGGTACGATTTGGCCGCAGCCACATAAGCGTTGCCCGGACCACAGATCTTGTCGGCAGCCGGGATTTGGCCTGCGCCGAAAGCCATGGCCGCAATCGCCTGCGCACCGCCGACCGCCCACACGCTGTCGATGCCGCTGAGGTGGGCGGCGAGTGCAATCACCGGGTGCACCCTGCCTTCGCCATTGGGCGGGCTTGCGACGACGATCTCACCGACACCAGCCGCGCGGGCGGGAAGCGCCAGCATCAGCAGCGTGGAGAACAAAGGCGCGTTGCCGCCGGGGACGTAGAGCCCGACCCGCTGGATCGGCCGCCAGAGCTTACCGACATTCAAACCGGGCTGGGTTTCGACGAATGTGTCTGCTGGCACTGTCGCTTCGTGGAAACGGCGGACATTCTCGTGCGCCAGTTCAACGCCGGCGAGCTGCTCAGGAGTCAGCGTCGCCCTCGCCTGCTCGGCCAAGGGTGCAACCTCGACCTCACGGGGCTCCTGGCGATCGATCCTCAGGGATTGTTCGACCAGTGCATCCCAGCCCCGCGACCGTACGTCGTCGACGATCGCGCGGACGCTTGCCACCAGCTCGTCACTGGCGCGCGCGATCGGGCGGGCAAGCGCCGCCCGCCTGTCCTCCTGATCCAGCTCGTTCCAGACGATCCGCTGCATCAGATCATCATCTTCTCGATAGGCACCACCAGGATGCCGGACGCACCCGCAGCCTTGAGCGTTTCCAAGGTCTCCCAGAACACCGATTCCTGGCACACGGCATGCACTGCGAAATGACCGGGGTTGCCAACCAGTGGGATGATGGTCGGGGCCTCCACTCCCGGCAGGATCTCGGTGATCTTCGCCAATGCAGACTCCGGCGCATTGAGCATGATGTACTTGCTTTCCTGGGTCGCAAGCACGCCCCGGATGCGC
Organism: Sphingomicrobium sp.; assembly: GCA_045811225.1. Lineage (GTDB taxonomy): Bacteria > Pseudomonadota > Alphaproteobacteria > Sphingomonadales > Sphingomonadaceae > Sphingomicrobium. Next base: position 7,605 of record JBJMUK010000239.1, read on the forward strand.
TTCAGCAAGGCTTCGCCCAATTCGCTTTTGGCACTCGGGACCGCCTGGAGCGTGCGGACCAGGACCGCCTCGCTCTCCAAAACGGTCTCGACCGGGGTGAGGCCGTTCGCGGCGAGCGTATCCCCGGTGGAGACGAGGTCGCAGATGAATGGCGCGATCTTCAGACGGGGCGCGAGTTCAACAGCACCGCTCATCTTCACGACGCTGGCATTCACACCCTCTTGCTTGAGATAGCGCTTGAGCAAGTTGGGGTAAGTTGTTGCAATCCTGGCACCGTCGAGGCTTTCGAGCCCTTGGTAGTCAAAGCGTTCCGGGGCCGCGATCTTGAGCTCGCATCGGCCGAAGCCCAGCTCCGCGAGAACTTCGTATCCGCTCGATTCCTGGCCAAGCCCATATTCCTCAAGGACATTGCGGCCGACTATCCCGAACTCGCAGATGCCATCGCTCACGAACGTCGGGATGTCGTCGTCGCGAACGAACATCAGGTCCGCGGGGAAGTTCTCCACGCGGGCGCTCAGCCGCCCCTTGCCTCCGCTCTGGATGCGCAGGCCGGCGTCTTCGAGAAGCTCTCGGCTTTGGTCCGAAAGCCGGCCCGACTTCTGAATGGCGATGTGCAGCCGGTCGTTGTCCGTGAACATGCTCGGTCTCCGTTCAGGTGCCCTGTCCGTCTCTTCGGTCGGGGTAGGCGCGATATCCATGTCGTACATTTGTCGTCAGTCCAAAATGGCAAAAGAAAACCCGCCTTGCGGGCGGGTCGCTCGATCAATGCTTGGTTCGAAAAGCCCCTAGGCCTTAGTTCCGATGCAAAGATGCGACCCGAACGATCGGGTGATGCGAATGGCCAAGATGGTGGTGGGCACGTGCAGGGGCGCGCGCTGCAAGGAGCGCGTCAGCAGAAAACAGGATCGCCTGCGGGCCGGTCATGGGCGCGCTCATCGCGAGATCGGTGCGCCCGGTCAAGCCAAATTTGCCTCAGGCGGCGCTGGCCTGGGGCTGGTAGGCAGAAGCAATCGCCGCAGAAAGGGTGGACAGGTCGAACGGTTTGGCGACGAGCACCACATCCTTCGGCCGCTCCCCGATTGCCTCCTTGTCGGCATAGCCGGTGATGATCAGCGCCGGGATGTCGGAGCAATGCTGGCGCGCCGCCCGAATAAGCTCCGTTCCCGACATCTGCGGCATGGCGTAGTCGCTGATGATCAGATCGCAATTGCATTCGCCCATCAGCAGTTCGAGCGCCTCTTTCCCGTTGCTTGCCTCCGTCACGATGTGGCCAAGATCCTCGAGGATCGCGGCTGTCGTCTGCCTGACCTCCTGGTGATCATCGACAAGCAGGATGCGAAGGCTGGTCCCGAGCGGTGCGGGGTTAGCGCGGGAATAGCGGGCCGGTGCGCGAAGCTCTCCCGCCGGCGCCCTCGGAAGCCAAAGCTCTGCGCGCGTTCCCCGACCGGGTTCGCTGGTCAGGCGGAAGGCGCCATCCGATTGCTTGGCGAAGCCATAGACCATGCTGA
>JBJMUK010000240.1:0-8922 GCA_045811225.1 Sphingomicrobium sp.
CCATGCCAGCAGTCGTCGATCACGACATATTCGTAACCGGCGTCTTTCATCCCGGAGGAGACCAGGGAATCGACGGTCGCTCGCACCGTCTGCTCGCTGATGTTACAGGCAAACTTATTCCAGCTGTTCCAGCCCATGGGCGGTGTCTGCGCCAGCCCGTTGGCCGCCTTGTTGACCACTTGCTGGGTAGTGTCCCCGGCCCATGCAGCCTCGCTCGCGAACAGGCATGCAGCCACGAACAACAACGCGTTACGCTTCACGATCTCATCCCCTCCGGATTGTCTGACTTTTGATTGGAGCTAACATGAATTTGCTCGTCAGCAACAGCAATCTTGGCATCCGGGGGGCGTGCGCCTCTTGCGTTGTTCGAACCGTCGGGCGAAGGCAATGACAAATACTAAGACAAAAATGTGGGGATTCGGATGCGATTGAGGTGCCTGGTGCTCGGCGGTGCCGCCCTAGCCCTGTCAGCGGGGTCAGTTGCGGCAGAGCTCCCGCGGATCCAGCAAGTCGGATCGAAGCACATGATGGTCGTCGACGGCCAGCCATTCCTCATGCTTGCCGCGCAGGCGAACAACAGCAGCAATTATCCGTCGCAACTGCCCCTGGTCTGGCCGGTCCTGAAGCAGATGGCCGCCAACACGCTCGAGATCCCGGTGGCGTGGGAGCAGATCGAGCCGACTGAGGGACGCTTCGACTTCTCCTATGTGGACACCCTGATCGCGCAGGCCCGGCAGAACGACGTCCGCCTCGTCCTGCTGTGGTTTGGCACCTGGAAGAACACGGGGCCGAGTTATGCGCCCGAATGGGTCAAGACCAACACCGCCCGCTTCCCCCGAATGAAGATGGCGGATGGAAAGTCCCACTACGTCCTTACGCCACACAGCCGCGCCACGCTCGAGGCGGACAAGAAGGCCTTCGTCCGGCTCATGCAGCATCTGCAGCAGGTCGATGCCCAAAACAGTGTGATCATGGTGCAGGTCGAAAACGAGATGGGCAGTTATGGCCTCACTCGCGACCATTCACCTGAAGCAGAGCGCCTGTTCAATGGCTCGGTGCCGGCCGAGCTGACCCGTGCGCTGGGGAAGCCCGCTGGAACCTGGACGCAGGTCTTTGGCGAATTTGCGGAGCAGGCTTTCACCAGCTGGTCGATGGGCCGCTACACCGACGAGATCGCGGCTGCAGGCAAGGCCGTGAAGAACCTGCCGATGTATGTGAATGCGTCGCTCGGCGACCCGTTCAACGCCAGGAACGTGATCGGCACCGCGACCGGCGGTCCTCAGTGGAACATGATCCCGGTCTGGAAGGCAGCAGCGCCGCACATCGATGCACTTGCCCCTGATATCTACAACCGCGAACAGCGGCAGGTCATCGGCTGGATGGACCATTATGCCCGGCCCGATAACGCACTGATGGTGCCGGAGATCGGCAATGCTGCGGAATATTCGCGCTACTTCTGGGCGGCGCTTGGCCGCGGCGCGATCGGCTTCGCGCCGTTCGGAATGGATAAGACCGGCTATTCCAATTATCCGTTGGGCGCGAAGGCCGTGGACGACGAAACCATCGAGGCTTTTGCGTCCAAGTATCGCCTCTTCCGCCCCATCCAGAGCCAATGGGCGCGCATTGCGGCCGCTTACCCGACCTGGGGCGCAGCGAAGGGCAAGGATGCGACTGCGCAAAGCAGCGTGATGGGACGCTGGAAGGTCGCCGCCGAATATGAGCAGTGGGAGTTTGGCGAACCGCAATGGCTTTCGCGCGACACCGATCCCCATCCCGCTAAGGGTAAGCCAACCGGCGGCATGGTGGTCGCGCAACTCGGTCCGGACGAGTTTCTCCTGGCCGGCTCCGATGTCCGTGCCCGTTTCGGCCTCGCGAACGCCGCACCCGGCGAAAGCAGCGCCCTGCTTCGTGTCGAGGAAGGCACGTTTGACAGCCAGGGCCGCTGGGTCATGTCCCGCGTGTGGAACGGCGACCAAACCGATTACGGCCTGAACTTCACCGCGCAGCCCCGGCTGCTGAAGGTGAAGCTCGGCACCTACCGCTAGACCAGTCCAGGAGAGACACGTGACGCGTTCCATTTCAGCTGTTCGCATTGCCGGCGCCGCACTCATGCTTGGCGCCAGCAGCGCCGCCCTTGCCACTGGCAGCTATCGCAAGACCGACACGGGCATCATCGTCACTCCGGATCACGGGCCGGAAAAGGCGGTGCGGCTGCAAGTCTATGGCGACCGCATCATCCGCGTGACCTCCACGCCCGACGGCGCAATGAACCTGGCGCCGAGCCTGGTGGTGACTGCCCAGCCGCTGAAGACCGGCTTCACTGTGACGGAGCGTCCTGGCGAAGTGCTGCTCTCCACCGGCACTGTGACGGCGACTGTCCGCCTCGACGACGGCAATGTGCGCTTCACCGACGCAACGGGTCAGGTCGATCTGGAAGAAGCTGGCCCCGGAAGCTTCGCGCCGCTGTCGCTTGAGGGGCAGCCGTATCTCGCCACCCATCAGCAGTTCAATCGCGGCACCGATGAAGGGCTGTTCGGACTTGGCCAGCACCAAAACGGCCAGATGAACTATAATGGCGAAGACGTTGAGCTTGCGCAGCACAACATGGACGTCGCCGTCCCCTTCCTGGTTTCGACCCGCAACTACGGCCTGCTGTGGGACAATTACTCCATCACCCGCTTCGGAAATCCGAAGGCCTACAGCCTCGTTGGTGAAGGGAAAACCAGCCTGCGGGTGACGGACGACGGCGGCCAGCCGGGTTTCACCGCGAGCTACTTCCTGGGCGATCGGCTTGCAGTTCGCCGCAACGAACAGACCGTCGACTATCAATATATCGATGACCAGACGAAGTGGCCGGCGGAAGGCAAGGCGCAGACGGTCGCCGCCACCACCGGCCAGAACACTGCCGGCAATGCAGTGCAAACGCAGCGGGTCGTGTGGACGGGCAAGCTAACGACCGGCGTGACGGGCTTGAACCGCTTCCGTCTTTACTCCTCCAGCTACGCCAAAGTGTTCGTCAACGGGAAGGAAGTGCTCAACCGTTGGCGCCAGAACTGGAATCCCTGGTACCACAATTTCGACGTGAACCTGACGGCGGGGCAGCCTGCGGACATTCGCATCGAGTGGGAACCGAACGCAGGCTACATCGCGCTGCTTCACAACGATCCGCTGCCCGAGGCCGATCGCCATTCGATCAGCTTCGCCTCCGAAGCCGCAAAGGCCATCGACTATTACTACGTCGGCGCCGGCAGCCTCGACGGTGTAATTTCCGGGTATCGCCAGCTGACTGGCAAGTCGGCGCTGATGCCGGAATGGTCGTACGGTTTCTGGCAGAGCCGCCAGCGTTACAACACGCAGGACGAAGTGACCGCCGTTGTCGACGAGTATCGCAAGCGCAAGCTGCCGCTCGACGTGGTCGTGCAGGACTGGTTCTACTGGCCGGAAGATCAATGGGGCTGCCAGTGCTTCGACCCGAAGCGCTTCCCTGACCCGCAGGGCATGGTCGACAAGGTCCATGCGCAAAACGCTCGAGTGATGATCTCCGTTTGGGCGAAGCTCTATCCGAACACGGCCAACTACAAGGAACTCGATGCCGTTGGCGGGATCATCAAGGGCATGGATACACCGGCTGCCGGCGCAGCGACCGATCCGGCCTACATCAAGGCGAACTATCGCGACTGGGTCGGCCCCGGCTATCCCAACGCCTTCTACGATCCGTACAATCCCCGCGCTCGGGATATCTTCTGGCGCCAGGTTCGCGACGGTATTGCCAACAAGAATTTCGACGCCTGGTGGCTCGATTCCGACGAGCCCGATTTCCACTCGAACCTATCGATCGACGAACGCATCCGTCGCATGGGACCGAGCGCCGCGGGGCCGGCAGCAGCCTATTTCAACACCTACCCGCTCGTGCACGTCGACAACTTCGCCCGAAACCTGGTCGAGTATAAGCCGGACGTCCGCCCGTTCATCCTGACCCGCTCGGGATTCGCCGGCATTCAGCGTGCCAATGCGGCGGTCTGGTCCGGCGACGTGGTGTCGACGTGGGACAATCTTCGCGACCAGATCTCGGCCGGACTCAACTTCTCCATGTCGGGCATTCCGAACTGGACGACAGACATCGGCGGGTTCGCGAGCGAGGAACGCTACATCAAGGGTGATCCCAAGCACCTTCCGGAATGGCGCGAGCTCAACACGCGCTGGTTCCAGTTCGGCGCCTTCTCACCGCTCTTCCGAAGCCACGGTGAATCCCCAAAGCGGGAGATTTACGAGATCGCTCCGGCCGGCTCGCCGATGTTCCGGACCATGGAATATTACGACAAGCTCCGGTACCGCCTGATGCCGTACATCTACACCGTCGGCGCCGACACTTTCCACAAGGACGGCACGATCATGCGCGGCCTTGCGATGGACTTCCCAACGGACCGCAAGGGCTGGAACATCGACGACCAATATATGTTCGGCCCCGCCTTCCTGGTGGCGCCGGTGACGCAATATGGGGCGCGTAGCCGCAACGTGTACCTGCCCGAAGGCGCAACCTGGTTCGACTTCTACACCGGCCGCTCCCTCGCAGGGGGCAAGTCGGTCACCGCCGCAGCGCCATTCGAGCGCATCCCGCTGTTTGTTCGCGCGGGATCGATCGTGCCGACCGGCCCGGCAATCCAAAGCACCGCGGACAAGACCAACGGCGCGCTCACCATCAACGTCTACACTGGCGCAGACGGCAGCTTCTCCTTGTACGAGGATGACGGGACCAGCCGCCAATATCTAAACGGCGCCTTCTCCCGCATTCCGATGCACTATGACGAGAAGGCCAAGACCCTGACCATCGGCGCGCGCGAGGGCCGGTACGTGGGCATGGCGAATGCGCGCACGGTCAGCGTACGCTGGTTCAAGCCCGGCGCTCCTCGCCCATTTACGACGGACGGCAAGGCGGACGCCAGCGTCACCTACACGGGCCAGCCGGTGACGCTGAAGCTGCGCTGATGGATGGACTCCGGCCGGGCTGGTTTCAGCCCGGCCGCGGGTGACGACTTGCGCTCCTAAGGTGCCTTGGACCTCAACGATGCGGCGCTGATCGCGGCCTCCGCGCACGCAATATCATCCTCGGTCACGGCACCGGAAACGCCAACGGAACCAAGCGGCTGCCCGTCCTTCGTGAAGACCGGCACGCCGCCACCCCCGGTTGCGATGCCGGGAAAGGCCGGGTTGTTCCACTTGGCGGTCTCGGCGCTCGCAACCCGGTAAGTGGCAGCGGATCGGCCCTTCCACATGGCAATGTCGGACACCGCAGTGTTCGCGCCGTCCATTCGAGCGAAGGTCATCAGCCGTCCAGAGTCGTCATAGACGGCAATGGCGATGTTCAGCTTCCGCCCTTTCGCCCATGCGAGGCAGGTATCGCGCATGTGCGCCGCCGTATCGAGGCCGAGCACTGGCCGCAGCGCCTGCGTGGATGCGGGTTCGGCGGCGGCAACTAGGGCCAGCGCGGCGACGATCCTCTTCATGACTTCCCCTCTCCTTCCGGGACAAACGATCAGACCAACCCCTGTCCGTTGATGCGAAGCGCGGGGACAAAGCCGCCTAGGCTTGGCTGCGGCAGTGTCAGCCGCAACGCATCGGCGTCCTGCCGGAACTGCACCGCACCGCCCCCGAGCAACTCGACCCGCTGGATCCGGCCGCCCGACAGTGCGTTGCCGCCGAGAGACGTGATCGCCGCCTCGCCCTGCGGCCAATCAAGGAAGATCGCATAAAGCGTGCCGCCTTTGCTGGTGAAGCGGACGTCCTGGGCAACGAACGGCTTGGCCTCGCCTTCCGCCATATGCCCGGTCGGCGCCTTGGTAGGTCCCTCGCCGAAGCGGCGCCACGGACGAGTGGCGTATATCGCCTCGCCGTTCGTCGCCATCCAGGCAGTGATGCCGTCGAGGATCTTTTCTTCTTTCTCGTCGATGGTGCCATCGCTTCGAACCGGAATGTTCAGCATCAGATTGCCGTTCTTGGAAACGACATCCGCCAGCCGCTGCATGACTTCCTTGGCGCTCTTGTACCCGTCGCGGTCATAAAGGCCCCGGTCGTAGTGCCAGTTGCCGATGCAGGTGTCGGTCTGCCACGGGCGAGCCTGGATCCCGGTGACGAAGCCGCGTTCCACGTCCTCGACGATGCCCTTCTTCTGAAGCTCGTTGAGCCGCTTGGCCGTGATCACGCCTTGGTTGGAACCATGCCATTCGGCTTGCTTGCGGTAGAAATGGGCAACCGCGTCCAGTCCGGTCTGTCCGAATGGAATACCCTGGTCGTCGAAATAGACCATGTCCGGCTTGTACTTCTCGACCAGGTCGATCTGGCGGAGCAGCCACTTGTCGGCGAAGGGCTGAACGCTTGGCGGCACGTCTTCCAGCCACTGGCTGTCGCGCTTGTCGTGCCACGCGTTCATTTCCGCGGCGCTGTTGATTCCGGCCGGCGGGACATAGGTCGGCCCCGTGTAAAGATCCTGCGGGTCCAAACCTTCCCAGAAGGTGCCCTTCCCGTGGTGCTTGCGGACCCAATAGGGCTCGTAACGGCGGCCCTTCATTGGCCCTTCGGCGTCATAGCCGTAGCCAGTCTGCCACCAGTGCCAGGCATGACCCGAGTGATTGGAGACCGCGAACTTCAGGTCCGTCTGCCGGACCAGTTTTTCCCACGTCCCGATGATGTCCTTCTTCGGCCCGACACGCGTGCTGTTCCAGCCGTGGTGCGCGCTGTCGAACAGGTCGAGATTGTCGTGGTGGTTGGCCATCGCCATGAAATATTTCGCGCCCGCCTTGCGATAGCGATTGAGCAGATATTCGGGTTGCCAGTTCTCGGCCTTCCACTTGCCGATGATGTTGATGAATCCGGTCTTGCTGGGGTGGCCGTAACGCTTGACGTGGTCTTCGTATGCCGTCTCCCATTTCTCCCATGGCTGACGGCCCTGGATGAACATCTGCCGGCCATACCAGTCGCCATGTTCCGGCTGGCATTGGGGGCCCCAATGCGCCCAGATCCCGAATTTGGCGTCGCGGAACCAATCGGGCGCGTTGTACTCGCGGGCGAAGGTCTCCCAGCTTGCGGAAGAGGATGATTGGGAGAAGGCCCGGGCGGATGCTCCGGCGGCAAGTGCAGCAGTGATGGCGGCGCGGCGCGTAAGGTCCAGGGTCAGACATCCCTCCACAAAAAAACCCGGCTGAACCGTGGTCCGCCGGGTTTATTCAACTCAGACTATTTGCGCAAACCTCACCCGCCGGAGGTCGCTTTCGCGACGAGCGCAAGGAAGTCCTTGGTGGAGAGATTAATCAACAGGCCCTGTGCGTCCTTGCCGAATCCTACGAGCGGGTAGCGGATCTTCCCGGTCCGGTAGTCTAGAACGGCGCTATCACCATCGATCTTCTCGACCGATCCGAGTGCTGCGCCATTCACGTCGCGCACCGCAGCACCGGGAACGATGTCGGCGGGAGTCGCGGGAACGGCCCGGGCTTTCGCGACCCTTTTCGCCTTCTCCTGGCCGACCGGGTTGGAGCCAACCCGACCGATGACGTTGTTGTAGCTGGCGTTCTCCTCGCGATTGGTGTTCGCGATAGCCGCACCATTGCCAGAACCCGGCACAGGCATGGTCGGCGTCGCAGGCGTTGGAGTCTGCTGAGCCGCGGCAAGCGGCGCCAAGCTCACGGCCGCTAGGACAGTCACTGCAACTTTAGCCAAACCGCTCATCGCATCTCTCCTCCCGACAGCGACAGGCGGGCCTGGAAAGATGTACCCGGCAAGCCTGCGCTGGCCCGAGTTTAATCCTTCCAGGCACATCCGGCAAACTTAGCCGCCGTGGGTGGCCTTCGCCGCCAGCGCCAGGAACTCCTGGGTCGACAGGTTGATGAGCAATCCGTTCGCGTCTTTGCCGAATCCGATGAGTGGATAGCGGATCTTGCCGCTGGCGAAGTTGAGGACCGCGCTGTCGCCGTCGATCGACTCCACATGACCCAGCGTCACGCCTGACTTATCTCGAACTTGCGCGCCGGCCTTAACGTCTGCCGGCGTTGCCGGAACTGCGCGCTTCAGCGCTTCCCGCTTCGCTTTCTCGGCCTTCACCGGGTCGGCGCCGACGTTGCCGATAACCTTGTTGTAGGCGGAATTTTCATCACGATTGCTGCTGGCGATCGCGGCTCCATTGCCCGATCCCGGAGCAGGCCCACCCGCACCAGCGACCTGTGCACCCGCAGGCGCCGAGACGCCGACGATCACGGCCGTTGAAAGAACGAGATGACGAAAATTGATCATGCCTTACTCTCCAGAATGCAACGAACCGGTGATTATTGATTTCGTTCAGTGGCTTGACAGGACCGCGCTTCACGCCGCCGCCAGCCTCGATCGCCAGACCTAATACAAACCTCTGCCTGACTTCCTGATGAACTGCCGTGGCTGATAGCGGGACCAGCGCAGTGAGCAAGTGCCGTTCAGAAGGGATGGCCCTTTTAGCCCTGACTCTCTCAGAAAAATGGGCCGGGCGTTCCCGCCCGGCCCGAGGTTTCCTTGGAGAGGATGCCTATCAGGCAACTCCGATATCGCGCTGCACAATTTGTTGTGCAAGTGCGAACCCAGCTGAGGTCAATTTCTCACCCTCCAGAGCAATCGTTCGATGCCTGCCATGGCTTCCGCTTCGGAAAGGTTGGGGGCGTGTCCGGTGGCAGGCACCGTCACCAGTTCCGCCTGCCTATGCCTATTCGCCATTGCCAACGCAGCCGTTTCACTGAGCAGATCGCTAAGCTCGCCGCGGACGATGAGCAGCGGCGCCGCCGTTAAAGCATCGAAGATAGGCCACGCATCGACCTGAGGGGCGTCCGCGCTCGCAAGCACGTTGATGGCGATCGCGGGGTCATAGTCGAAGACGATGCCGTCGGATGTCTCCCGGCAGAGCCGATG
>JBJMUK010000241.1:0-8939 GCA_045811225.1 Sphingomicrobium sp.
TCACGTCCTTGCCGAACCTTTGCTTCGTCCGGCCGATCACCTGCCCTAGCCCCGCGAGGTCCATCGAGGACCATTTGCGATAGTAACTGATGCCGATCACGTCATAGCCCGTGACCCCCGCCGACTGCGCCGCTGCGAACCAGCCTTCGACATTTTCCGGCTGGGCGATGTGCAGCATGATGCGTGGCTTGATGCGGGATTTCTGACCCGCATCCCGCACCGCCTTGATGCCCGCGTTGAACAGCATCGCGTTGCGGGTCCAGTTGATCGGATCGCCCTTCTTGCTTCCCGCAAGCTCGCTGTTGGTCTCGTTCCCGACTTGCACCATTTCCGGCATCAGCCCGTCGCGGTCGAGCCGGGTCAGGATGTCGGTCGTATAATCGTAGAGCGCCTTGGCCTGCTGCTCCGCCGTCAGCCCCACCCAGGCGCGGGGGATCAGCTGCTTTTCGCCATCTGCCCAGTCGTCCGAATAATGGAAGTCGAGCAGGACCTGCATTCCGGCGACCTTGGCCCGAGCCATGGTTTTCCGGACGTCCGACAGGTTACTGTATTTCGTCCAGCGCGCATCGTTCCAGATCCGCACTCTGACGATGTTCGCCCCTTCCTCCGCGAACAGCTTGAACGGGTCCACCTTCAGGCCCTTTTTGCGGTAGACCGCGCCGCAATCCTCCATCTCGTTCACGTAGGACAGGTCTGCGCCGAGATAGATCGTGCGCGGTGGTGCCGCCGCCGCGCTGGCAGCGCACGTTGCCGCGCCCAGCCCGGCGAGCATGAAGCCGAAGCGCTTCAGCATGCTGCGAGCTCCCGCTCCGCCGACTTGACCGGCACCATGGCCAGGGCCGCCAGTGCAAGCACGATCGCCGCCGCAAGCATGGTCCAGATCGGCTGGCCGGGGAACAGGGCCTTCATGATCGATCCCATGACCGTCGCCACCAGAAGCTGCGGGATCACAACGAACATGTTGAACAGGCCCATGTAGATGCCGAGCTTCTTCTGCGGCAGCGCACCGGCGAGGATGGCGTAAGGCATTGCCAGGATCGACGCCCACGCAATGCCCACCCCAATCTCGGAAAGCAGCAGCCACTTCGGATCGCGGATCACGAAGAAACTAAGGAAACCGAGCGCTCCGGCGGCAAGACAGATCATGTGCGTTCGGTCCTTGCCGAATTGCCGGGAAAGCAAAGGCAGCAAGGTCAGCGCAGCCACCGCCGCCACCCCGTTGTAGACAGCGAACAGCACTCCGACCCAATTGCCTGCTTCCTGGTAAGCGGCGCTTGCCGGGTCGGCCGATCCGAAGAAATTGAGCGCGACGACCGGCGTGGTGTTGATCCACATGATGAACAAGGCGGACCAGCTGAAGAACTGAACAAGCGCCAGCCGCTTCATGACCGTCGGCATGCCCGCAAAATCACCGACGATCTGACCGAGCATGGTGCCGTGCCGACCCGCCCGCGCAAGCTGGATCGCGATGATATTGGCAAGGCCGTAGGCGATCAGCAGCGCGCCCAGCAGATAAACTTCCTTCTCCAGCGCGAGTGCTGCCACCCCGACGATCACCAGGCACCCGGCAACGATCCACACCACCGAGCTTCCGCGTGCCCGCGTGGCCAGGCGGGCGGAACTGTCCGCGCCGCCGTCCTGCTGAGCGCCGTCGAAGCGGGCGATTTCGTCGGGCCCGAATTCCTTCGTCGAAAACACGGTCCAAAGCACCGAGAGGAATAGCGCGGCACCCCCGAACCAGAAGCTGTAGCGCACCGTGTCAGGCACGCCCGACGCACCGGCATCGTTGGACACGCCCCAGGCATCGAGAAGGTAAGGGAAGATCGATCCGACTACTGCTCCGGCGCCGATGAAAGCCGTCTGTATCGCATAGCCGGCAGTGTGCTGATCCTTGCGAAGCATGTCGCCGACGAAAGCACGGAATGGCTCCATCGAGATGTTGAGGCTTGCGTCCAGCACCCACAGCAGCAGTGCCGCCATCAGCAGGACAGACGATTGCGGCATCAGGAAGAGCGACAGAGCGGCAAGCACTGCGCCGGCAAGGAAATAGGGCCTGCGTCTTCCGAGGCGGCCGAGCCAGGTCCGATCCGACATGTGCCCGACAATCGGCTGCACCAGCAGACCGGTCAGCGGCGCCGCCACCCACAATGCGGGAAGGTCATCGACGCTGGATCCCAGCGACTGGAAGATCCGGGACATGTTTGCGTTCTGAAGCGCGAAGCCGATCTGGATTCCGAAGAAGCCGAACGAGATATTGAGTAGCCCGCCAAGCGACTGGCGCGGTTTTTCCGCTGCCTCCATCAACCCCTCCACTAGCGTCTGTTCTTTTTATCGCCGGACGGTCGCAGAATGCGGCAGTTCCGACAATCCGCCGCCGCTTATGCATACGAATACCTGCGCGCGCAGGATCAGGCGGCGACACCGCTGGAATCGCGGACGATGAGGCGCACCGGGAGCGAGCGGCTCTTGGCGTGCCCACGTTCGATGCCTTCGATCAGCGCTTCGACCAGCGCTTCGCCTGCCCTTCTGGGATCCTGCTTCACCGTGCTCAACGGCGGGCTCGACAGGCTTGCGGAAGCGATGTCATCGAAACCCACCAGCGCAACGTCGCCGGGGACGCTTCGCCCCATCGCCTGCAACGCGTGCATGACACCGATTGCTGCAACATCGCTTGCAGCAAAGACCGCATCATATTGCGCGTCACGCCTGGTCAGTTCGGCGACGGCGGCGCGTCCATCCGCTTCGTCGGCGGCAGCGTCCACACGGAGCTTCGCGTTCGGCTCGATCCCGCGAGAACGAAGCGCGCGGCAATAGCCCTTCCAGCGCCCGAGAAACTCCGGATAGCCGGGGGTCGCCGTTCCAACGAAGGCGATCCTGGTCCGCCCAATTTCCAGCAGATGGTTTGTCGCGTCGAATCCCCCCTGCTCATTGTCGGAGCCGACCGTGGCGCCAATGTCCACTTCGCTGGCCGAGCCCCAGCGGACGAAATGAGTCCCGCGCCGAACCATCTTCTCGAGCTTTGGCAGGTATTTCAGATAATCGCCGTATCCGAGCAGGATGATCCCGTCCGCCTTGCGGCTATCCTCATAATCCTCGTGCCAGTCGGCGGAGAGCTGCTGGAAGGAAATCAGCAGGTCGTATCCACGCGCCGCGCACCTGCGCACCATGTGGCCGAGCATCGACAGATAGAACGGATTGATTGCCCCGTCCTCGGCCGACGTCTCCTCGAAAAACAGCAGGGCAAGCGTGCCCGACCTCTGCTTGCGAAGGCCCGATGCATTCTTGTCGACCTTGTAGTGAAGCTGCTCGGCGGCGGCGAAGATTCGCGCCCGCGTTTCCTTGCTGACGGATGGCTTGCCGCTGAGCGCACGCGAGACTGTGGGCTGCGACACGCCTGCAAGCGCCGCGATGTCGAACGACGTTGGTCGTCTCTGCCCCATCGAGAGGCAGCCTACGGTCGCTGCATACGTATGTATAGTTCCGCTTGGGAAAACCGCCGCTTACACATGAGGCAACGGGGCAACTGTGCCCCAGGTGCAACGGCGACGGCCACTCGAAGATGGCTGCGCTCACATGGAGGGGGCTTCCACAATGACATTATTCAACTCGCGTGCGCGCCTCGCGGCAGCGGTCAGCCCGCTGGCGATCGGCCTCGCAATGATCTCCAGCCCGGCGCTGGCCCAGGACGCCACGACCGCGGCGCCGGCGACGAACGATACCGGCGCAACGCCGGCCCCCAAGCCCGAGGACGAACAGGCCATCGTCGTCACTGGTTTCCGCGCTGCGCTGCGCAATGCGGTGAACCAGAAGAAGAAGGCGGACCAGATCGTCGAGTCCGTGAGCGCGGAAGACATCGGCAAGCTGCCGGACGCGTCCATCGCGGAATCGATTGCCCGCCTGCCCGGCATTACGGCGCAGCGCATCGCGGGTTCGGGCCGCACCTCCTATGTCTCGATCCGCGGCTTCGCGCCCGATTATTCGACCACCCTGCTTAACGGGCGCGAGCAGACCTCGACCGGTGACAACCGCGCCGTCGAGTACGACCAGTACCCGTCCGAAGTCATGAGCCGCGTCAACATCTACAAGACGCCAATGGCCACCGTCATCGGACAGGGCATTTCCGGAACGGTCGACCTGCGCACCATCCGCCCGCTCGAATATGGCAAGCGCGTCATCTCGGTGGGCGGCCGCGGCGTCTACACCGACCAGGGTAAGCAGAACGCCGGCAGCAAGGAAACCGGCTACCGCCTCAACGGCGTCTACGTCGACCAGTTTGCCGACGGCAAAGTCGGCGTTGCGCTGGCGGCAAGCTGGAACAGCGAGCCCTACCTGCTCGAGGAGTTCGAGTCCTGGGGTTATGCCCCGACAGGCCCGAACAACAGCCCGCCGGTCGTGATCGGAGGCACCAAGTCCTACGTCACGTCGAGCCAGCTGAAGCGCCTCGGCCTGAACGGCGCGATCGAGTTCAAGCCGTCCGACTTCATCACGTCGAGCATCGACGCCTTCTATTCCGACTTCAAGGACGACCAGATCAAGCGCGGCATGGAAGTGCCGCTGTATTGGTCCGGGGCGCAGCTGCAGCCGGGCTTCACCGAGGAAGACGGCCAGATCACCAGCGGCACCTTCACCAACGTCAGTGCGATCCCGCGCAACGTTGCGTGGCAGCGTGATGCAAAGCTCTATTCGTTCGGCTGGAACAACCGGTTCGACAATGACGACGGCTGGCACGGGATGCTCGACCTCAGCTATTCCAAGACCAAGCGGAACGAGTGGATCTTCGAAGTCTGGTCGACCACCAACGGCGTTCCGGACACGATGAACTTCGAGTCCGGGAACACCGGCACCGTGTTCACGCACGAGCTGGATTATTCGGATCCCGACCTGGTCGTGCTTGCCGATCCGGGCGGATGGGGCGGCGTCGGATATTCCAACAACCGCATCGTCCATGACCGTATCTGGCAGTATCGCGGGGAAATCGCGAAGGACCTGGAAGGCAGCTTCCTGTCGAAGGCAACGTTCGGCGCGAATTATACCAACCACGACAAGTCGCTGACTCCGGACGAGGCCAACATCCGCCTCCCCAACGGCGCCGCGTTCGCCCCGGTCCCTTCGGACGCCATCGTGCGTCCGACCACCCTGGCCTTCCTTGGCCTTGGCCCGTCTCTCTCGTTCGATCCGTTCGACCTGCTCGACGCGGGCGTCATCGTTCTGGCGGACGGAAATTCGAATCCGGACGTCGCCCTGAAGGCCTATTCGGTTCACGAGAATCTGTGGACGACCTACGGTCAGCTCGACATCCGCTCCAGCTTGGGCGGGGCGGACCTGACCGGCAACGTCGGCATCCAGGCGGTGCACACGAAGCAGGGCACCGACGGCTTCTTCTCACAGAACGGCTCGGTTGAACCGATCAGCGACGGCGCAAGCTATTGGGACGTCATGCCCAGCCTCAACCTGTCGCTGCGCTGGCCGAGCGACTGGGTCGTCCGCTTCGGACTGGCTCGTGAAGTCATGCGGCCGCGGATGGACGACATGCGCGTTTCGACGAAGTACAGCGTCGCCAATCCGAGCGATGCTCCGGCGAACCGCTACCTCACGGGTGACAGCGGCAACCCGAACCTGCGGCCGTTCCGCGCCAATGCGGTCGATCTCAGCTTCGAAAGATATTTCGGGGTGAGGGGCTATGTCGCGCTTCAGACCTTCTACAAGAAGTTCAACACCTACGTGGTGAACCAGGCGCTGCCCGGTGAAACGTTCGACTACACCGGCTTCCCGCTGCCGACGCCGTGGCAGTCGACCGATCCGACTCCGGCCGATCCGGATGCTACTCCGTACATTTCGCCCGAGGGCATCGCCAACGGCATCATCTATCGCCCGTACAATGTGAAGGGCGGCAAGCTGTACGGGGTGGAGCTTGCGGGTACGCTGCCGATTGGCGAATTCGTCACTGCGCTGGACGGCTTCGGCTTCACGGGCGGCGTCGGCTACACCAAGTCCAGGATCCACGTGTCGCCCGGTGCGCCCGCGTCCAACCTTCCGGGTTATTCGAAGTGGGTCGCCAACGGCACCGCTTACTTTGAAAAGTATGGCTTCTCGTCACGCGTCAGCGCCCGTTACCGGTCGAGCTTCATCGGTGAGGTGTCGGGCTTCGGCGCGAACCGCACCCTGCGCCGCTCGAAGCCGGAAACGGTCATCGACGCTCAGGTGGGCTATGACTTCCAGCCAGACTCGCGTCTCGCCGGACTGTCCATCTACCTGCAGGGGCAGAACCTGACCGACGAGCCGTTCGTGACGGAGAACCCGGGCGGCGGAAACCAGATCGTGAACTACCAGGAATTCGGTCGGCGTTTCATGCTAGGCGCGAACTTCAAGTTCTAATCGCTCCCTCCTCCCCGGCGGCCCTCTCCCCCGCCGCCGGGGAGCCTTTTTGGGAAAACGCAAATGGCTGAATCCGAGAAGCGCCGGATTGTCGTCGTTGGGGGCGGCACCGCCGGGTGGATGACTGCGGCTGCGCTGGCGAAGTTCTGCGCTGCGGGTCATTCCATCACCCTCGTCGAATCCGACGATATCGGCATCGTTGGCGTTGGCGAGGCCACCATCCCAACCATCCAGGGCTTCAATCGCGCCCTTGGCATCAACGAGGCGGAGTTCGTTGCCGCGACCGGCGCGACTTACAAGCTCGGCATCGCCTTCGAAGGCTGGGGGAAGCCCGACGAAGCCTATGTCCATGCCTTCGGCCTGGTCGGCCGTGCGCTCGGCATCCTGCCCTTTCACCAATATTGGCTACGCGCCAACGCGCTCGGTTTCGCCAAGCCGCTTGGCCACTACATCCTCAACACGATCGCCATTGCCGGCAACCGCTTCGCCCATGTCGAGCGCAATCCCGGAAGCACCCTTCCGGCAATGCCCTACGCGTTCCACTTCGATGCGGGGCTTTATGCCAAGTTCCTGCGTGGCTTTGGCGAACAGCGCGGCGTCATTCGTGAAGAAGGCCGCATCATCGCCGTGGAGCGCAGCCCGGAGAGCGGCGACATCGCCGCAGTGCTGCTCGCCAACGGCACGCGCATTTCGGGCGATCTGTTCGTCGACTGCTCAGGGTTCCGCGGGCTGTTGATCGAGCAGGAGCTGGAGGCCGGGTTCGAAGACTGGTCCCACTGGCTTCCGTGCGATCGTGCAATCGCAGTCCCCTGCGCCACCACCAGGCCGATGGTCCCGCTGACCCGCTCGATTGCAAGGACCGCCGGTTGGCAGTGGCGCATCCCGCTGCAGCACCGCACCGGCAACGGCCATGTCTTCTGCTCCGCCCACATCAGCGAGGATGAAGCAGCGGCGACATTGCTCGCCAATCTCGACGGCGAAGCGCTCGCCGATCCCCGGACCATCCGTTTCACCACTGGCCGGCGCCGCAAGGCGTGGGTCCGGAACGTTGTTGCGATCGGTCTGTCGTCGGGCTTCATCGAGCCGCTGGAATCAACGTCGATCCACCTGATCCAGACCGCCATCAACCGGCTGGTCGACCTGCTTCCTTCCGGACCGGTGAGCGATGCGTCACGGCATGAATATAACCGCCGCACCGATTTCGAGATGGAGCGCATCCGCGATTTCGTGATGCTTCATTATCACGCGAACCAGCGCGAGGGTGAGCCTTTCTGGGACCAGGTGCGACACATGGACGTGCCCGAAACGCTCAAGCACAAGATGGCACTGTTCCGTTCCGACGGACGCATCTTCCCCGACGCTGACGAACTGTTCGACGCGCGCGGATGGGTGCAGGTCATGATCGGCCAGAACATCACGCCCGAACGCTGGCATCCGACCGCCGACCAGTTGCCGGAGGCCAAGCTGCGCGAGTTCCTCGATTCCATCGAGCGAACTTACGTGGAGGACGCCGCCAGAATGCCGGAGCATGGGGCCTTCGTTGCCCGCTTCGCGCCCGCCAAGTTCCAGATGGAGACTGCATCTTGAAGATCGTCCTGGCCGCCGCTGCTCTGGCCCTGTCCGTTCCCGCCGTGGCGGCACCGCCCGCAAGCAGCTTCCGTGCGCGGCTTCCGCAGGACGAGGTCATCTATTTCCTGCTGCCCGACCGCTTCGAGAATGGCGACGCAGGCAACGACCGTGGCGGGCTCGGCGGCGATCGGCTGCGCACCGGCTTCGATCCCAGCGCGAAGGGATTCTACCACGGCGGCGATCTCAAGGGGCTGATCAAGCGGCTGGATTATATCCAGAACCTGGGCGCGACCGCGGTGTGGCTTGCGCCCGTGTTCAAGAACAAGCCGGTGCAGGGTCCGCCGGGCCAGGAGAGCGCGGGCTATCACGGCTATTGGGTCACGGACTTCACCCAGGTCGACCCCCACTTCGGGACCAACGCCGACTTCAAGGCCTTCGTCGACGCCGCCCATGCGCGCGGCATGAAGGTCTACATGGACATCATCGCCAACCACACTGCAGACGTGATTTTCTTCCAGGAATGTGTCGGCAAGGGCGAGTGCCCCTACCGCAGCGTGGCGGATTATCCGTACCAGCGCCGCGGCGGTGTTTCGGGAGCAGCGATCAATCCCGGCTTCACTGGCCACCTGGACCTGAGCGAGCAGAACTTCGCGAAGCTCAAGGACCCCAACTACGCCTACACGACGCGCGTGGCTCCGGCGGAACGGACCATCAAGTCGCCGGCGTGGCTGAACGATCCGATCTATTACCACAACCGCGGGGACAGCAGCTTTTCGGGCGAGTCCAACACGCTCGGCGATTTCGTCGGCCTGGACGACCTGATGACCGAGCATCCGCGCGTGGTCCGCGGCATGATCGAAATCTTCGGATCGTGGATCGACCGTTACGGAATTGACGGTTACCGAATCGACACGGCCCGGCATGTGAATCCCGAGTTTTGGGAAGCGTTCGTGCCCGCCATGTTGCAGCGGGCGAAAGCGAGGGGAATTCCGAAT
>JBJMUK010000242.1:0-4536 GCA_045811225.1 Sphingomicrobium sp.
ATTACGCACCGGAGCCATGAAGCTTTCAGGATAGACGCCCATCCAAAGGACTGCCGCCGCGATTGGAGCGAGCAGCCACCATTCGCGGGCGGAAAGGTCCGACATTGCCGCGGCGTCGGGATTGCGCTGCGTGCCGTAGGCGATGCGCCAGTAAAGATAGAGCATATAGGCGGCGCCAAGGATGATGCCGGTCGTGGCAACGATCGCTGCCCAGCTGGACGCGCGATACGTTCCAAGCAACGCAAGGAACTCGCCTACGAAGCCGCTAGTACCCGGAAGGCCGACACTGGCCATGGTGAAGAGCATGAACAGCAAGGCATAACCGGGCATGTTGTCGGCCAAGCCGCCATAACGGTCGATCTCACGGGTGTGCAGCCGGTCGTAGATCACGCCGACGCAAAGGAAGAGAGCGCCCGACACCAGGCCGTGGCTGAGCATCACCACGACCGCACCCTCGATGCCTTGCCGGTTGAAGGCAAACAGGCCGAAAGTGACGAAGGCCATGTGGGCGACCGACGAATAAGCAATGAGCTTCTTCATGTCGCGCTGCACCAGCGCCACCAGGCTCGTGTAGACGACGGCGATCCCGCTCAACGCGAAGACCAAGGGCACGAATTGCGCCGAAGCTTCAGGGAACATGGGGAGGGAGAAACGGATGAAGCCGTATCCGCCCATCTTCAGCAGCACGCCTGCGAGGATGACCGAACCGGCGGTAGGTGCCTGCACGTGCGCATCGGGAAGCCAGGTGTGGACTGGCCACATCGGCATTTTCACTGCGAAGCTCGCAAAGAAGGCCAGCCACAGCCAGGTCTGCACATGCGGCGGGAAGTCGAATGCCATGAGGGCCGGGATCGAGCTTGTGCCCGCCTTGAGCACCATGAACAGCATGGCGATCAGCATCAGCACGGAGCCGAACAGCGTGTAGAGGAAGAATTTGTAGCTTGCCTTGATCCGTTCGACGCCACCCCAGATGCCGATGATCAGGTACATCGGGATCAGGCCACCTTCGAAGAAGATGTAAAACAGGAAGAGGTCCTGCGCCGCGAAGACGCCGATCATCAGCGCCTCCATCAGCAGGAATGCCGCCATGTATTCGGGTACCCGCTTCTCGATCGCGCGCCAGCTTGCGCCGATACAGATCGGCATCAGGAAGACCGACAGCATGATGAGGACAAGGGCGATGCCGTCGATGCCAAGCGCCCAGGCGATGCCGCCGCTCAGGCCCACATGCTCGACGAACTGCCACTGCCCGCCGGAAGGGTCGTAGCCGGCCCAGAGAACTCCGCCGAGAAGCAGGTCGATCAATGTTGCGATCAGCGCCGTCCAACGCGCGCCATTGGCGCTAAGGAACAGCGCAATGACGCCCGCAATCAGCGGAACTGCGATCAGGATGGTCAGCAAGGGAAGACCGTTCACTGCGCCCACCAGATCGCCCAGCTTGCCGCGCCGATCAGGCCAAGAAGCATCACGAGCGCGTAGCTGTATAGATAACCGGACTGGATCCGCGCACTAATGCGATTGCCGACCCCGACTGCAACCGCGGCGCCATGTGGCCCGAAGCGGTCGATCGTCTGCTCGTCCCCGCGGTGCCAGAACAGGCGTCCGAACCAGAAAGCCGGACGTACAAAGATGCGGTCATAAAGCTCGTCGAAATACCATTTGTTGAGCACGAAGCGGTGCAGACCTGGGAACTGGCGGACAAAGCCTGCCGCAGCGCCCGGGTTGCGGATATAATTGTTGTAGGCGAGCCAGAGGCCGATCAGCATGACCGTCAAGGGCGTGTAGCGAACCCAATTGTTCACTTCATGCGCGTCATGGGCCAAGTGCGCGTTGAACGCGATCGCTCCATGCCAAAATTCCGGACCCATTTCCGCATCGACGAACACGTTGTGGAACAACTGCCCGGCAAGTACCGCGCCAAGCGCAAGAAAGCCGAGCGGGATCAGCATCGACATCGGGCTTTCGTGCGGATGATAGCCTGCCGTGCCCTCCGGAGGATGAACGGCCGCGGGCGCGCTGTCACCATGCTCCGCATCCGGATGATCGTGGTGATCGCCATGCACCGCGTGCTGGATATGCTCGGATGCTGCCCAGCGCGGCTTGCCGAAGAAGGTCAGGAAGATCAGGCGCCAGCTGTAGAAGCTAGTCAGCAGCGCCGCGAATGCGCCGATAAAGAAGGCGATCCGCCCCGGCACGTGGCCATTGGCCCACGCGGCCTCAAGGATCGCGTCCTTCGACCAGAATCCTGCGAAGCCAATGCCGAAAATGCCCACCCCGGTTATCGCCAGCGTTCCGGCGACCATCACCCAGAAGGTGAACGGGATCTGCTTCCGCAGCCCCCCGTAGAACCGCATGTCCTGTTCATGGTGCATGGCATGAATCACGGAGCCCGCGCCGAGGAATAGCAAGGCCTTGAAAAATGCGTGCGTGAACAGGTGGAACATCGCTGCGCCATAGGCGCCCACGCCTGCCGCGAAGAACATGTAGCCGAGCTGCGAGCAGGTCGAATAGGCAATCACCCGCTTGATGTCGTTCTGGCTCGTACCGACCGTGGCCGCGAAGATGGCGGTCGCGGCACCGACGTAGGTCACGACATGCTGCGCCGTCACACTCGTTTCGAACATCGGCGACAGGCGGCACACCATGAATACGCCCGCGGTGACCATCGTTGCCGCATGGATGAGGGCGCTGACAGGCGTCGGTCCTTCCATCGCGTCCGGAAGCCAGGTGTGAAGCCCCAACTGCGCCGACTTGCCCATCGCGCCCACGAACAGCAGCAGGCACAGTAACGTCATGGTGTCGACCCGCATTCCCGCGAAGCCGATGGTCGACCCTGCCATTCCAGGCGCAGCTGCCAGGATCGCGGGGATGGAGACAGTGCCGAACACCAGGAAAGTACCGAAGATGCCGAGGGAGAAGCCGAAGTCTCCTACGCGATTGACGACGAAGGCTTTGAGTGCGGCGGCGTTCGCGGACGGCTTGTAGTACCAGAATCCGATGAGGAGATACGACGCGAGGCCCACTCCTTCCCAACCGAAGAACATCTGGACCAAACTGTCGGCCGTCACCAGCATCAGCATCGCAAAAGTGAACAGCGAAAGATAAGCGAAGAAGCGAGGCTGGCTCGAATCCTCCTCCATATAGCCCCAGCTGTAGAGGTGGACGAGGCTGGAAACAGTCGTAACCACCACAAGCATAACCGCCGTCAGCGCATCCAGGCGAAGCGACCAGTCGACCTGCAGGTCACCTGACCGGATCCAGTCGAGCACGTGAACGACCGTCGGTTGAGCGCCCCCCGCGACGTAAGACAGGAAGATCGGCCAGCTCAGCGCTGCAGAGATGAACAAGGCGCCCGTCGTGACGACTTTCGCCGGGACCTTGCCGATCACGCGACCGCCCAAGCCTGCGACGATAGCGGCGAGCAGCGGAAGGAAAACTATGAAAATCAGAGGATGCATCAGCCCCGCATCCTGTCTGCTGCGTCCACCGCGATGGTACCGCGGCGGCGGAAGAAGATGACCAGAATGGCGAGGCCGATCGCCGCTTCGGCAGCGGCCACGGTGAGAACGAACATCGCCATCACTTGCCCGGTCAGGTCGCCATTATAGGCCGAGAAAGCCACGAGGTTGATGTTCACCGCGAGCAGGATCAACTCGATCGCCATCAGCATCAGGATGACGTTGCGCCGATTCAGGTAGATGCCGAGCACGCCAAGCACGAACAGGATGGCCGCCACGGTCAGGTAGTGTGGGAGCGTAATCACAGGCTCATCCCTTCGCCAACGCCGGGATTGAGATTCTTGACCGCCTCATCTGGACGGCGTGCGATCTGCTTCGAAACATTCTGCCCACGCGTGCCTCCGCGCTCACGATGGGTGAGCACGATCGCGCCAATCATCGCCACCAGCAGGATCAGGCCCGCGATTTCGAACGGATAGAGGTACCGGCTGTAGAGGAGTTCACCGAGTGCAACGATGTTCGGTTGCGCGGGCTTGGCGGCAGCGGCACCCGCCATCGCCGGCCCCGCCTTCCAGGCGCTGACGGCGATCACCATCTCGGCGAGCAGCACGAGCGCAATCAGCAGGCCAAACGGCAGGTTGCGGGTGAAGCCAGACCGCAGTTGCGCGAAATCGACGTCCAGCATCATTACTACGAACAGGAACAGCACCGCGACCGCGCCCACGTACACGATGACCACCAGCATCGCGATGAACTCGGCGCCCATCAGCAGCATCAGGCCGGCCGCGTTGAAGAAGGCGACGATCAGGAACAGCACGCTGTGGACCGGGTTGCGCGAAAAGATCACGGCAATCGCCGAAGCGATGGTGAGCGTCGCGAACAGGTAAAAGGCGATGAGTGCGATCATGAGGCTGCGGGGCGCTTATCTGTAGGGCGCATCGGCGGCAAGGTTCGCCGCAATCGCCTGCTCCCAACGGTCCCCGTTGGCGAGTAGTTTGGCCTTGTCGTAGAGCAATTCCTCGCGCGTTTCGGTCGCGAATTCGAGGTTCGGGCCCTCGACGATCGCATCCACCGGGCA
>JBJMUK010000243.1:0-4245 GCA_045811225.1 Sphingomicrobium sp.
TCCTTGCGCGCGGTTTCCTGCACGCCGGCCTGGATCTGGGCCGCGGTCTTGTAGTCCTTGGCCTTGTAGTCGATCTCCCGGGCGACCAGTGCCCCCGGGCCTCCGTCCGCTTCAACCGTCACTGGCAGGCCCGGGATCACGGCCGTAATCGGCACCGTCTCTTTCTGCCCGCTGAATGGCCCCGAGATCGACCGGACACGTGTGTCCTGGGGAACGGCGATCCTCAGGTCGCCTTGAGGCGTCTTAAGAGTCATCTGGCCGTTCTGATTAGTAACGACGATCCCCTCGATCTGTTGGCTTTGTGACAGCGCGGGACTGACGAACAAAGTTGTCGCGCCCGCCCCGACGAGCAGCAGTCTGGTCCATTGATTGCGCATTTTATGTCCTCCCGGATTGACCCGCGGCAGCGCGGGATTGCTTGCGGAAGAATTATGATGGCGGACCGCCAACGGACATCAGGCGAAACCCCGTTTTGGCCTCCGCGTTTGTGCCCGTGCCGATAGTATTTGCGCTTAACCTAGGGGTTTGCTGCGAGGTCAGGCGAGTTTTCGATACAAGCGCAACATTACCTCTTCGACGACAACCATGGTGACCACCACGATGATCAACCAGACGATGCCATGGTAGACGCCCGTGAAGTGAACTTCGTCACCGAAAACTATGCTGAGTGCTTCAAGTATCACGAACTTGGAGCCGAACAGGATCAGCCATGCGCACAGGAACTTCAGGACTTTCATCCCGGCCCCCTGGGCGCCTTTGAAGTAGCCGAGCACGCGATGCTCGACTGCGATCGTCAGTTTCAGCAGAAGCTGCAGGACCAGCGCGGTTAGCAGCCCTACGCTGAAGGAGCTGACGAAGACCTTGTCGGTGAACTCGTTGAATAGCCCAAGGACGACCAGATCGATCAGCGTGCCGGTGTAATAAATGACGAAGGTGCGCTGTCTCGCCGATGGCAGTGAAACTGCCACCGGGAGGTTGTGGGCGGGATCGCCCGTATGCGCCGTCGCTTGTGTGACGCTCGCAGCCACGCGGTTACTGGTTCACTACGACGGTCGTGGGATCCGGAACGGTCACATAGACCACCGTGTCGCCTTCATACTGTGGCTGATAATAAGCACCGCCGCAGTTGTAATAAGTGTAGCTGGCATATGGGTACGGCGAACATCCGGAATGGGGGAGCGCGTAATATGCACTGCCATAAGCCGCTGCGGTGAGTCCGGCGACCGCACCAATGGCGATCCCCGCACCGATCGGATAGTCGCCCCATCCGTTCCAGCCATTGTCGCAGCAGCTACCGCCCCAATTGCCGTTGCCGACGTTGATATCGCCCGTGTTGATATTGCCGTTGTTGATGTTGTTGCCGCCACCAGGGCGCTGACCCGGACGGCCGGCTCCGCCGACACCGCCGACACCGCCGACACCGCCAACGCCGCCAACGCCACCAACGCCACCAACGCCGCCGACACCGCCGGGACGGCCAGCGCCGCCGACCCCGCCTGGGCGTCCTGCGCCGCCAACGCCACCAACGCCACCAGGGCGACCAGCGCCGCCGATGCCGCCGGGACGGCCAGCGCCGCCGACACCGCCGGGACGCGTGCTCGGGCGACTGTAGCCGCCGCCCGGCCGGCTATAGCTGCCGCCACGGCTGAAGCCGGATCCGCCGCGGTTGTAGCTTCCGCCACCACGGCTGTAGCTTCCGCCACCGCCACGGCTAAAGCTTCCGCCACGGCTCATGCTGCTGGATCCACCGCCGCGGAACCCGCCGCCACCGCCGCCGCCGCCGCCTCGGCTAAAGCCGCCGCCGCCACGACCGCCGCCGCCGCCGCCGCCACGCCCACCGCGGGCTTCGGCTTCCTGGATGGTGAAAGCCGCGAGGCTGATGAATGCACTGAGCATTGCGATGTTGAAGGCCTTGCCACGCATGTTACTTATCCGATCCCTTGAAGGTCGCCATTTGAATGCGCTTGGCATCCGCATCTGCGACGAAGGTGAAGTCAGAATCTGTGAAAGTCGGATTCATCTCCCAGTCGAGTCTGGCGATGAAGGTAGGCCGGGACGCGTCCGTGCGGTCGACGATGACCAGCTTGCGCGGGACCGGCTGGGCACCCTGCTGAATCCAGACCTCCCAATCGGTTTCCGCCTCGCGGAACGCGTAATGTTCGGTCGGAACCCCATCGAGGGTCACTGGACCCACATCGTAGGCAGACTTGAATGCCTGCAGGCGGGCCGCAGTCGCGCCGTCGTTCCACCGGAACAAGTCCTCCAGGGGCAGCGCAATGCCGAACTTCTTATAGATAGTGTCCAGCGCCTCCCGATTGGTGGGCGGCGCTGCGACTGTGGAATAGAAGCCGAGGTTCGGCGAATAGACCGTGAATGTCTTGCCATCATAAATGAACCGGCGACTCTTCACGTCGCTGTCGTAATCGATGACGAAACCGGGCCGTCGGATCTTGTACTTCGTTGTTCCGTCCAGCTGGATCCGTTGGTCGTCTCCCGTGACGACATCAAGGCTACCCTTTGAAGTAATCGCGAGTGTCGGGGCACTGCCGAGGTAGGCGCTCATTGCCTTCAGCGCTTCTATAGCTCGAGGATCGACCTTGCCTTCGTTCACGATCGGGTTGGCAATGGCGGCCCGGGCCGCTTTCCCTGATCGTGATTGCGCGGCAGCGCCGTCGGCGCCCGCAAGGGTCGCAATCATCGCAACCGCCAATGCTCTACTGTGCAGGCTCCTCATGCGTACTCTCCGCCATGGTGGTTTACTCTCGTCATTGGCCTACTGCGGGAGGTCGCGCAGCTTCATCGGGGAATCCCCGCACGATGCCCGGTGCCAATCCGGATGCGATATTTGCCGATGAGCATGAGCCGCCTTTGGCTCAGCCCGCGTTGTTCCCGCCCGCGTTGTTACGAGTGCTTCCCGCGCATCCCCAAAGGTTTGCCTTCCTATTCCCGGACGCGGGAGGCCGCTGTTAACGATCACACCGACCTATGGGTTTACCCGGATTGGAACCGCCGCTCCCCAACGTACGACAGGAGATGCCGTGCAAGCGGTCTAGTGGTATAAGCGTGCACGTGCCTGGGTGGGGGAACCGGTCCAGGGCATCGATTGGAGCAGGGGCAAAATGCAAGCTGGCGGCCTATGACGAGCCCGATCAAACGGATCCTCATCGTCGATGATCATGACGCGGTGCGGCGAGGCGTTCGCCAACTGCTGGAAACCAAACCTTATTATCAGGTTGTCGGAGAAGCCGCGGACGGCCGCGCTGCGCTGAAGCTTGCCAAGGAAGCGCGGCCCGACATCGCTATTCTCGATTATTCAGTGCCGGAGCTGAACGGCCTTGATCTGTCGCATGCGCTCAAGCG
Organism: Sphingomicrobium sp.; assembly: GCA_045811225.1. Classification (GTDB taxonomy): domain Bacteria; phylum Pseudomonadota; class Alphaproteobacteria; order Sphingomonadales; family Sphingomonadaceae; genus Sphingomicrobium. The sequence goes on from JBJMUK010000243.1 coordinate 3,361, forward strand.
CGAGTTCCCGCGCATCGAAATCCTGCTGTACACGATGCATGACCGTGAGGAGATCATCATGGATGTGCTTCGCGCCGGTGTTCGGGGTCTCGTGCTCAAATCCGACACGGAGCAGCATCTGATCGCCGCACTCGACGCGCTATCGATCCGCCGATCGTATTTCTCCGGTGCGATCAGCGACGCGCTTCTGGAACAATTCCTGGGCAGCAAGCCGCATCCCATCGCAAGCAGCCTTACGCATCGCGAACGGGAAGTCGTGCAGCAAGTCGCGGAAGGCCGGATCAACAAGGAGATCGCGGGTCGGCTGAATATTAGCGTCAAGACGGTCGAGACGCACCGCGCCAGCGCTATGCGCAAGCTGAAGCTCAGGACGACGGCGGACCTGGTCCGCTATGCGGTGCGCAATCAGTTAATCCAGGCCTGACCGCCCGCTGCCGGGCCCTATTCGGCCATTGGAACGATCGCTGTTATGCGCGTTCCGTGCTCCAGATTGGTAATGGCGAAACGTCCGCCCAGCTTTTCCACCCGGAAACGCATGCCTTGAACGCCGACGCCGCCCCTGCAGGCGAGTTCATTTGAGGAGGGCATGCCAACCCCGTTATCCGCGATGGACAGGCCGAGGAAGTTGCCCAGCCGTTTCAGCCTGACGTCCACGGCGGTCGCATGCGCGTGCCGATGGACGTTGACCAGCGCTTCCTGAGCGATCCGAAGCAAGGTGAATGACGCAGCACCATCGTGGGGAGCCGGTTCGCCCGACACCCGGCAGGTGACCCGAAAACCCGTACGCTTGCCGAAACCACTCATCAGTGCGTCAAGGGCGGACGCCAGGCCACCGGCGTTCATCGACGCTGGATGGTTCAGAAATGCCAGGCACCGGATTTCCTG
>JBJMUK010000244.1:0-3948 GCA_045811225.1 Sphingomicrobium sp.
CGATCTCGAGGAAGTAATGCGCTTCGATCCGGAAGACGGCATCGTTGGGCTGGACCAGCATCTTCAGCGGCTAGCCGATGCCTCCGAAGAGCGCGGCTTTCACTTCGACCGGCACGCCGCACGCAATGAGCTTCAGGCCGCCACTTTTGGCCGTCGCCGGCTTGCTACTGCCCGCCTGGTGCTCTCGCCCACGGGGACGATGGCGATCGAAGTTCGCGACGCCTAGGCGGCCAGCGGAAAGCGGAGCAGCCGATCCGAGATCGGGACCAGCGCCGTCGCCGCTCCGCCCATGCTCCGCAGGATCTCCGGATGAGCAGCGTCGAGCCCGCCGGTGAGCGAGCCGAATGCCGGGAAGATGATCTTGCTGTCCGAAATGACGAAGCAGCGGCGCGACACGTTGCGGCCCTGAAGCTGGAGCCTGAGCTTCGGGTGGAAATGGCCCGATAGCTCCGGCATTGTCTCCGCAGCTTGCGCTTCGTGGCGCAGAACCACGCCGTTGAGGACCAGCTCGTCGACGATGCGGCCACCGCAATGGTCTGCGAAGCCCGGATCATGATTTCCGACGATCCAGGTCCAATCGAGCCTACCGGTCATATCGGTGAGCAGGGCGCGCGCGTCCTCGGGCAAGCGGTCGCAGCCAAAACGGTCGTGGAAACTGTCCCCAAGGCAAAAGAGCTTCTTCGCCCCGCAGCGCTCCACCTCACGAGCAACCGCAACGAGCGTTGCGTGGGAATCATAGGGAGGAAGAAACTGGCCGAGCCGGGCGAACCAGCTGGCTTTTTCCAGGTGCAGGTCGGCGACCAGCAACGCTTCCTGGGCGGGCCAGAAAAGCGCGCCTTCAGGCGTCGGGACGAAGTCGTGCCCAGCGAATGAAAAGGAAGCCATCTTCGCTGCTTAGGCGGCTCACATTCCCAATTCCAGCACATGATCGCGAAGGGATCGTGCATCATGAAGGGCGTTGTGCGGAACAGCACTATTGGCGGCAGTGCTAAAGCCGGGAAGCATCATCAGTTCGAAAGACAATGGCGGCACCGGCACCATCGTACCGGGCCCTGTCAGCAACAGCATGCAGAACTGGGAGATGTCTTCGGGCCAGTCGGCGACTAGCGCGGGAGACGGATCGATGGCGAGATAATGCGCAATCGAAGTGGCTGCGTCCTTCGGACTCAGGCGCGGCCCGCGCAGCTGTTCAGGCACATGGTCGAGGAAGGGCAGCACGTGACGATCGACCCACGGATCGGGCAGATCATTGCAGGCCAGTGTCGCGTAGAATTCCTCTCCCTCTTCCGGAACCAGGGCCAGGCTGAGCAGAGCGCCGCCGAAGCCATTGAACTCGGTGTCGAGGAAGTATCGCACCTAGCGTTGCTGCACGTAACGGCAGTCGTCCGCCGGCAGCGCCCGCCCCTTGCGACAGCGCGTCTCCATTTCGCGCAGTTCGCGACCGCGCTGCTCTTCTTCCTTGCGAATCTCGCGACCGCGCTTTTCGTCGGCTTCGGACTGGCTGGTGGTCGCGAGATCAACACCCTTGGATGCGATTCTGACGGGCAGGGTAACAGCGGTCACCGCGGTGCTTGCGACCGTCCCGCAGCCAGTCAGCGCGGCCGACGCAACCATGAGGATAAGGGCTTTCATCAAAACGAAAATCGCACAGCCGGCGGGTTCGAACAATGAACAAGTTCAGCCCATTGCCTCCTGGGCCAACGCTTCAGCCTGGATTAGCAGGCTTTCATCCGCTTCCCCGCCGGGCGGCAGCGCCTCGCGTCCGACGATGACCATCAGTGGAACAGCCATCGGTGTAATGCGATCGGCCGTCACGTGGATCATGGTTGCCGAAGCGCGGTCGACCAGCCGTACCAGGCGGCCGAGCTCCGTCATTCGAGCACGGGCGTCTTCCCAAGCGGCGCGGAGCAGGAGATGCTGAGGTTCGTACCTGCGCAGCACGTCGTAAATGAGGTCGGTGGAGAAGCTGACCTGCTTGCCGGTCTTCCGCTTGCCCGGATGGTGCCGCTCCACGAGCCCGCCAATTACTGCAACCTCGCGAAAGGCGCTTTTCAACAGGTGGGATTGTTCGACCCAGTCGACAAACTCCCGTTCCAGGATGTCCGGCGAGAACAAGCTCTGCGGATTGGTAATCGGTTCGAGCCCATAACAGGCGAGGCCGTAATCGTTGGCGACGAAGCCGAGCGGCTTGAGGCCTGCGGTTTCCATCCGCCGGGTGATCAGCATTCCGAGCGACTGATGGGCGTTCCAACCTTCGAAACTGTAGGCGACCATATAATAGCGGCCGTGATGCTCGAACGTTTCGACGAGCAGTTGGTCCGGCTCCGGTAGCACGGAACGCTGGTCCTGCACCTCCAACCACTCGCGAACGTCATCGGGGAAGCGGTGCCAATCGTTGCGGTCGCACAGCATGTGTCGAACGCGGTTGGCGAGATGGGTCGACATCGACATTCGCTGCCCGCCGTAGGTGACAATCCGAGCCGACTTCTTGGACGCATGGACGATGATGTCCGTGTCCTTGATCCGCTCTACCTCCAGGCTGAGCCCGGAGAAGAAGAAATGGTCGCCGGGTGACAGCGTCGATGCGAAGCCTTCTTCGACCGTGCCGAGCTTGCGGCCACCCTTGAACCGTACGTCCAGCAGCGGCGATTCGACGATGATGCCAGCATTGAGCCGGTGCTGCGCGACGATCGCAGGCTTGGAGATGCGCCAGATCCCGCCCTCCTCCGGCACCAGGCGCCGGAAACGGTCATACGCCTTCAGGGAATAACCGCCGGTGGCGATGAAATTGAGGATCTCCTGGAACGTCTCCTCCTTCAGGCCCGCGTAGGGCGCGGCCGAACGAATCTCGGTAAGCAGATCCTGCTGATGGAACGGCGCCGAGCAGGCGAGGCCGAGGATGTGCTGGGCGAGAACGTCGAGCGCACCAGGCCGGAAGATTTCCGGATCCAGTTCGGTTGCCTCGACCGCGTCGAGCGCCGCCCGCGCCTCCAGATATTCGAACCTGTTCCCTGGCACGATCATGCCCTTGCTCGGCTCGTCCAAGCGGTGGTTGGCCCGGCCGATCCTCTGCAGCAATCGCGAGCTTCCCTTGGGCGCGCCCATTTGGACGACCAGATCGACGTCGCCCCAATCGATACCGAGGTCGAGGCTGGCGGTTGCGACGAGCGCTCGCAGGCGGCCCACGCTCATTGCCGCTTCGACCTTGCGCCGTGCTTCCAGCGCCAGGCTGCCGTGGTGGATGCCGATCGGGAGCGCCTGATCGTTCACTGCCCACAAATCCTGGAAGATCAGTTCGGCAAGGCTGCGGGTGTTGCAGAAGACCAGCGTCGTCTTGTGCTTTTCGATGAGGTCCATGACCTCTCTGGCGGCATGGCGGCCGGAATGGCCGGACCACGGAATACGACCTTCGGGAATGAGGATGGACAAGTCGGGCTCCGCACCCGGATCACCCTGCACGACATCCACCAGGTCCACGTCCGCGTCCGGCGCAAGCCAGCCGCGATAGGCATCCGGATCGCTGATTGTCGCCGACAGGCCGACCCGGCGAAGCTTGGGCGACAGTTTCTGCAGCCGCGCCATCGATAGCGAGAGCAGGTCGCCGCGCTTCTCTCTCGCAAAAGCGTGAAGCTCATCGACGACGATGGTCTGCAGGCCTTCGAACATCACAGGGGCGTCCGGATAGCTGAGCAGCAGGCTGAGAGATTCCGGCGTTGTCAGCAGCACTTGCGGAGGACGCGCCCGTTGCCGCGCCTTGCGGTCCGAAGGCGTGTCGCCCGTGCGAGTCTCGACCCGGATCGGGAGGCCCATTTCCTCGATCGGGCCGAGCAGGTTGCGCTGGACGTCGACGGCGAGCGCCTTGAGCGGCGATACATATAAGGTGTGCAACCCTTCCGCGGGCTGCTCCGCAAGCTCGCAGATCGTTGGCAGGAACCCCGCCAGCGTCTT
>JBJMUK010000245.1:0-5580 GCA_045811225.1 Sphingomicrobium sp.
GTCTCACCTCACCATTGCATATGATCGCTGCCGCGTGCGCATTCCTTCGCCCACCTAGAACCAGGTCCGAACGCCGACGACGAGCGCAATGCCGTCAGGGTCTTCGCCGGCCTGCCGACGGAACTCGCGCGTCTTTCCAAATGCACGCTGGTAATTGACGCCGATGTACGGCGCGAACTCTCGACGAATATCATAGCGAAGCCGAACACCGAGTTCGGCGTCCGAAAGCCCTGCCCCCACGCCCAGGTCGCGACTATTCTGGGCTGCCAGGTTCAACTCGATGCGTGGCTGGACGATCAGCCGCTGAGTGATGCGCTGATCGTAGTAACCTTCCGCGCGCGCCATGAACTCGCCCTTGTTGGAGACGAACAGGGCACCTTCCAAATCGAAGAAGCTCGGCGCGAGACCTTCCACACCGATGGTGGCAAACACGCGGGATGGATTTGGTTTGAAATCGTAGCGAAGTCCCCCCTGGATGTTCCAATAGGGGTCGATCGCTCGGCTGTAGAGAGCCTGAATTTCCGCCCGCCCAAGCGGGCCGCCAACTTCTCCGTCACCCTGGCTTTTCAGCCAGACGCGGTTGATGTCCCCGCCATAGGAAGCCTCAGCGTCCCACTCGTAACCGTCGGGTCCCTTTCGGGCCTGATATTCCGAAATGTTGTTGCGCAGCTGGAAGAGCTTCTGTCCGCCGTGATGGATAAGAAGATGGTGACGGCCCATGCTCATCGCATCAGTTCCATAAACCGCATCCGCAGCATTGGCGGACGGGGTTGGAGGGGCCGGGCCGCTGCCTGCGGGCAAGTCGGTGCCGCTGGGCTGAGCGCCAGGCATTGCCCCCATGTCATGAGCTGGCGCCTGCATGCCTGGCATGCTTGAAATGCCGTGGCCGGCGAGTGGGTCCGCGGGTGGCTTCGCCTGCAATTTTGGCTTGGCCGTGGGCTTTGCTTTTGCCGGGGCCGGTTTCTTGGCAACCGCCTTGTTCGCGGCCGGCTTTGGCGCGACCTTCTTGGCAGCGGCCTTCTTCGGAGGGGGTTTCTTCGCGGCGGGCTTTTTCGCCGGCGGCTTCTTCGCCGGCACGGGCATGTTCATGCCGGGCATCATTGTATGGCCCTGGTGCTGCGCGCTGGCGGGAGCTGTCAGCGGGAGACTGGCGGCCGCGCCGATGAGGGCGAGCTTAAGACGCTTCATTTTGAGGGTCTCCGGCGAGCGGGCGGACAGTGACGGTCCGCATCATTCCCGCGGCCATGTGGTAGAGATTATGGCAGTGGAACGCCCAGTCACCGGCCGCATCGGCTGTCAGATCGAACGTCATCTTGCCGCCCGGAGGCACGTTCACAGTATGCTTGCGCGGTGCGAATGCGCCGTGACCGGTCACCAGCTCGAAGAAGTGGCCGTGCAGGTGGATGGGGTGCGGCATCATCGTGTCGTTAACGAGCGTAACCCGGACGCGCTCATTGAGCCGGAACGGGATCGGCTCGGCCGGCTCACTGAACTTCTTCCCGTCGAACGACCACATGTATCGCTCCATGTTGCCGGTCAGATGGATCTCCAGTTGCCGCGTGGGCGCTCGCACATCCGGGTTACGGTTCGCGGCCATCAGGTCACGATAGGTCAGCACCTTGTGGTCCATGCCCTCAAGGCCTTGCGGGGGCTCGCCTGTGCGGTCCGTCGGCATGGGGGAAATGGACTGAACGCCTGGTCCCTTCTCCACCTGAGGCGCATTGCTGAAGTCACGCATGTCCATGGAGCCATGATCCATGTCCGGCGTCGCCTCCGTGCCCGACGCGCCGTGCCGGCTATGATCCATTCCGGCCATCGTTCCGGTCGTGGCGCCCTGCGCAGTGCCATGGCCCCTGGCGGCGTGATCGGCGGCGGACATGGCCCCATGGTCCATGCCGCTCATGGCGGCCCCTGCGGCGGCCGCTGCTGCTGAGCCGTGATCCGTAGGGGCATTCCAACCGCTCAGCTTCGAGAGGTTACGCGAAGCATTTTGCCCGGCGGAAGGGTCTACCCCTCGGCGCACGGCAACGTTCGGGACGTTTGGGCCGTCGGCGGTGCCGTGGCTGCCCATGCCCATGTCCTTCATCGTGAGGAGCGGCCGTGGACGAAGCGGGGGAACGGGGGCGGACATCCCAGCTCGGGGCGCCAATGTCGCCCGACCAAGACCCGACCGGTCGATGGCTTCGCTGACAATCGTGTATGCCTGGTCACCCGGCGTCACGATGACGTCGAAGGTCTCGGCAACGCCGATCTGGAACTCGTCGACCGTGACGGGTCTCACATCCTGCCCGTCCGCCTGGATGATAGTCATCGCCAGGTTCGGAATACGAACGTTGAAGTTCGTCTGAGCTGCGGCGTTGATGATCCTCAATCTCACCCGCTCACCCGGAGTGAACAGCGCGGTCCAGTTGTCGGACGGGCCGTACCCGTTGACCGTGAACACGTAGGTGGAGCCAGTCACGTCGGCGATGTCCGCCGGGTCCATGCGCATCTTGGCCCATTCTCGACGTTCGTCCGCCGGCAGGTCACGACCTGCAAGCTGACCCGAGAGGGTCATGCGCTGCATGTTGAAATAGCCGCCGCCCATCAGCTTCAGTTTCCTGAAGATGGTCGAGCCCTGCATCTGGCTATGGTCGGCAAGCACGATCACATGCTCGCGATCGTACGCAATCGCGTCGGTGCCCTTCGGATCGATGATGATCGGCCCGTATAGCCCGTCTTGTTCCTGGTAGGCCGAATGGCTGTGATACCAGTAGGTGCCCGACTGAACGACTGGGAACTCGTAGGTAAAGGTCGAGTGCGGATCGATGCCCGGAAAGGCGATCCCCGGAACACCGTCCATTTGGAACGGCACCAGCAATCCATGCCAATGGATAGAGCTTTGCTCGTCCAGGTGGTTGGTCACCTTGAGCCGAACATGCTGTCCTTCCCGAAGGCGGATAAGGGGCGCAGGGACGGTGCCGTTCACGCCGACAGCCCGGAAGACCTTGTTATCCACGCGGCCAGTCAGCTGACCGATATCAAGCTGGATTTCCGGCCCGGTGAGGGTGCGCAGCGGACGGACGATCCCGGACGAGACCGGCTGCGCCCATGAGGGCATGGCACTCGCGAACGCAGCGCCCGCTCCACCCATTGCAGCAGCGCGGAGAAAGCCGCGTCGCTCGAGCGCGACTTGTTCAAGCATATGTGATCCTTGGGAGCCCATGCGAGGAATGCTCACTTAGGTGCAGCGCCACCCGAAGGTAGCGCTGCACTTTCAGTTAGTGATTCTGATGGTTCTGGTGCTGATCCGGCTTCGGCTTGCCGGAAGGCTGTTGCTGACCGTGCTGGTCGTGGGAACCACCCATGCCCTTGCAGCAGCAATCCTTCTCCGCCTTCATCTTCTCGCAGCAGTCCATCTTCCCGCTGGGTGCCGGTGCATTCTGCGCATGAGCAACCGCAGGGAGAGCCACCGACAGAGCGATGGCAGTTACGATCTTCTTCATTTTGGTCTCCATGAAATCGAAAGTGGCTAATCGATTTCAGGAGTTCGCGGGGGTGGTGTTGCGATTTCTGCCACGATTCCGACGTGCGTTTGCAGCGGACCGGCGTCAGGTGATGACCCCGAGGTAAGAACTTGAGGAGCGGCGGCCATTCGCGATGGGACGGCCATGCCCATGCATGCGGATGCGCAGCAGCTCTTGGCCGGCTGCTGCTGCTTGTTTTCTTCCTGCTTCTTGCCACGCGCATCGCAATGACCGGCCTTCGTCATCTGTTGATGATGTTGCGAAGTGGCGCTGTGTGCCGATGCTGTTGCGACCGTTGGCGCAACAAGCACCGCCAATGCGACAAAGAGCGCAAGAAGGCTGCGAAAGCAGACAAAGGAGCGACGGTCGTTCACTTCGATGCCCTCTGAACGGGAGCACCGCGAGCCGGTTCCTTTTCATCGCCTGCCAACTCCAGGTCATGAAGGATCGGGCAATCGGGCCGACCATCGCCGTGGCAGCTTGCCGCGAGGTGTTCGAGGGACCGCCGCATCTTCCCGAGCTCGTCGGCTTTCCGCTTGAGCTCGGACGCTCTGGCGAGCGCAAGCGCTTTGACGTCGGTGTTCGAGCGATCGCGGTCTTGCCACAAAGCAAGCAAAGTCCTGATCTCCTCAATGGGAAACCCAAGGTCACGAGCTCGTCCGATGAAGCGCAATGTATGCAGGTCGCGCGCGTTGTAGTCACGATAGCCAGAGTCACGGCGGGGAGCTTCGGCGATCAGGCCGATCTTTTCGTAGTGCCGGATCATCCGCTCACTCACGCCCGTTGCACCAGATGCCTCGCCAATCTTCATGACGGTTCGCCGCTCGACTCTTCCTCGACGGTAGCTGCCGAGAAACCGAGTGTAAGGATCCAGAGAAGCGCTCGCTCGCCTTTGATGCGTCCCCGGGAGGAGAATGTTCGCGTCACAGTTTCACTCCCCTGAGCCGCAGGGAGTTGCCGATGACAGCTACGGAGCTGAAGGCCATGGCGGCCCCGGCAATGATGGGACTGAGCAGGATACCCAACGACGGGTAGAGAACCCCGGCCGCGATCGGCACCCCAGCCCCATTGAACACGAACGAGAAGAACAGGTTCTGCCGGATATTCCGCATCGTTGCCCGGCTCAGATGTCGTGCGCGAACGATGCCGCCGAGGTCGCCCTTCACGAGGGTTACGGCGGCGCTCTCCATCGCAACATCGGTGCCGGTGCCCATCGCTATGCCCACGTCGGCCGCGGCTAGAGCTGGAGCATCATTGATGCCGTCACCGGCCATGGCCACGCGCCGACCGGAGCGCCGGAGTTCCTCAACCTTGGCCTGCTTCTGCTCCGGCAGCACTTCAGCAATGACTTCCTTGATCCCGACGCGGCGAGCTACAGCCTCCGCAGTGCGGTGGTTGTCACCTGTCATCATGACGATGTGGATCCCACTGCGCTGAAGTTCGGCAACGGCCTCGACCGCGCTTTCCTTGATCGGATCGGCGACTACGAGCAGGCCGGCGAGCTTTTCATCCAGGGCGAGGAACATGACCCCGGCGCCTTCCGATCGACGCTGGTCAGCTTGCTCCTCCAGAAGGTTCGTCTCAGCTCCTACGGATGCAAGAAGAGCCTTGTTTCCAAGCGCAACGCGACGGCCATCAACTACGCCTTTTACTCCCTTGCCAGTGACGGACTCGAACTCGGAACTGTCCGGAAGGGACAATCCTCGTTCCTGCGCTCCCTCGACGATGGCCGCTGCAAGCGGGTGCTCGCTCCCTCGTTCAAGGGCGGCGGCGAGCCGAAGAACGAGCTGCTCATCCAGACTATTCACTGTTTCCACAGCGACCAGCTTTGGCTTGCCGAGTGTCAGTGTGCCGGTCTTGTCAACGACCAGCGTGTCCACCTTCTCGGTCAACTCCAGCGCTTCCGCGTTCTTGACGAGGACGCCCGCAGTTGCGCCGCGTCCAGTTCCAACCATGATGGACATTGGCGTCGCGAGCCCAAGCGCGCATGGACAGGCAATGATCAGCACAGCAACGGCGTTGACGATAGCATGCGCCACGCGGGGCTCTGGCCCGACGAAGTTCCACACGGCGA
>JBJMUK010000246.1:0-8789 GCA_045811225.1 Sphingomicrobium sp.
CGGCCTCCAACTTCCGACATCCGCTCATGCATGCTGGCCAGGCCCACGCCGGATCGACCAGGGTTGCCGATCACATCTGGGGAAAGCCCCACGCCGTCGTCTGCAATCACCATATGCACCGCCGAAGCGCGCACGCGCACCACCAGGCCGATGCCTTTCGCACCCGCATGACGATGGATGTTCGACAATGCCTCCTGCGCCACCCGATACAGGGCCGCTTCGGTCTCATGAGGGATCCGGCTCAGGTCCCCTTCGGTTTCGAAGGAAAATTTAAGCTGCGCTCGTCGCGTGAACCCCTGCGCGAGAGAAAGTAGCGCCGATCGGAAGCCAGCTTTTTCAAGCAGTGGCGGATAGGCGAGGAACGACATCGTGCGAATTTCACGATGGACGTCGCCAAGCAGCTCCTGGATTTCGTCGACGAGCGGTGAGATCCCCGGCCTCGTTGCAGGGTCCTGCTTGAGGCAGCCCAGCAGCAGTCCGATTGATGCGAGCGACTGGGACGTCGAATCGTGCAATTCACGGGCAAGACGCTGACGCTCGGTCGTCTGGCTCTGCTCCAGAGAATGCTTCATTGAATCGTGGGATTTCCGGAGTTCATGAAGCTCGGTCAAATCGGACCGTGTAACGGTGATCAGGAAAGCACCGTTGACCCAGATTCGGTGAAGGCAAAGGTGGAATTCACGGCCCGCCCAGCGATCCTCCCCTTGGTAGGTGAAGTCGCTATAATCGCTTTTCCGACAGGCGATTTCATCCAATGCCGCGAGGACCTTGCGCTTTGCGAGCTTGGACTTGGGCTCCGGGCTTGCGCAGAAGTCATAATAATTTCCGCCCGGGGCCAGGCCCTGATAACCTGCCTGCTCGACTGCGACGGTCCAGGCTCGATTAGTTGCCAGGATGTTGAAATCGTCATCGAGCAGAGCGATCTGCTCCGGCAAATCGTCGATAACAGGCTGCATGGTAAGAGCGTGCGCGGTCTGGACGGGGGACGGGACATGTGGCGATGCAACGCGGGACATGCTGGCCTCCGCCGCCCCAATTTCGTGCAGATGTGGGACCAATTTCATTCGTCCACCCTCATGACCGCACCAGAACACTGCGCTTTCGACTCGGTGAGGTCAATCACAGCTGTAACCAGTCACACTGGCAATCCATTACAGGCAATCTTGTAGGTCGCCTGAGCGGATGCCTCCCGCGTGCGACTAGCAGACCAACCGAACCGCTTCCTTGATCATTACGTATGTCGAGGGGGACGAAGCCGAGAGTCCGCTTCCCGCCACTTGGGACATTCGACCCTTGACGAGCCGCCCTGCTTTCGTGCAAATGGGATCCCATATTCAATGACGGCGACGGCGTCGCTCGCATGAAGGACAGTCTGTTCAGATGATCGGTGCAGCACTTGGCATGACGAAAAGCGCGGTCCGCGCCATCGTAGCCATGCGTGTAACGACCATCATGATTACCACCGCCATGCGGGGGGAACACGGCTGACCACGGTTTGAACGACCGGAAATCACCGACCCGCTCCCCGAAAACGGCGAGCGGGTTTTTTAATGCCTTTGAAACACGGAAACGGACACGCGAATGAACGACCAGCAGGGGAACGAGGCAGTAGCGGAGGCAGTACGGCCACCGCTTAGCGTCCTCAAGTTCGGAAGCTCGGTATTGGCCGAGGAAGGCGACTATCCGGCCGTCGCGCTGGAGATTTACCGCCACGTCCGGGACGGCGAAAAGGTGATTGCCGTCGTCTCCGCTCTGGCCGGAGAGACCGATCGCCTCCTGAACCAGGCCGAGCGGGTCGGTGGCGCCGACATGGATGCGCTGACCGCTCGCCTTGCCCGCGTCGGCGAGCTTCACTCCGCTGCCTTGATGGCGCTTGCGGCAACGCGGATGGGCATGCGTGCCTGCACACTGGATCCCGACGAAATGAGCCTCGCCGCCAAGGGCGAGCCGCTCGATTCCAACCTGTCCGACCTCGACGCCGATTATGTCTGGGACAAATTGGCACACAATGATGTCGTCGTGGTGCCCGGGTTCACCGCGACCCACGAAGAGTTCGGAGTAGTGACGCTCGGCCGTGGTGGCACGGACCTGAGTGCAGTGTTCTTCGCCGACCGCCTGGGCGCGCACCGCGTCCGCCTGATCAAGGACGTCGACGGTGTTTATGCAGAGGATCCCGCGACCAACCCGAACACACAGCGCTTCGCCCAACTCGACTATGCCCGCGCCACCCAGGCCAGCGCTGGACTGATCCAGGAGAAGGCGATCCGCGCCGCCGAGGCCAGCGACGTCCTGATCGAGATCGCGAGCCTAGCGCAGGACGGCGAGACGGCGATTGCCAAGCTTCCGATCAAGCTCGCCCCGCGCCCCCGCAAGCCCAAGCTGCGCGTGGCGTTGCTCGGCTGCGGCGCCGTCGGCGCCGGCGTGCTTGCGCACTTGAAGCATTGGAGTGACCGGTTCGACGTCAACCCGGTACTCGTTCGCCATCCGATGCGCTATTCCGAACTGGGAGCTTTCACCAGCGAGCCCGACCATGCGCTTGCAGGCAACATTGATATTGTCGTCGAGCTGATGGGCGGTGCCGACTATCCCGTCGAGCTGGTGCTTCCAACGTTGCGATCCGGAACGCACCTCGTCAGTGCGAACAAGGCAGCAATCGCCAAACATTATGACGCCTTGCAGGAAGCAGCGGCCGCCGGCGGATCGAGCCTGCTTTACTCCGGTGCGGTCGGAGGCGGCACCCCCGTGATCGAGCGGCTGCGGCAGCTTAAGGGCGAAGTCGCAAGCGTCGAAGGCGTGATGAACGGCACCAGCAACTTCCTGCTGGACCGGCTACACGAAGGCTGGACCTTCGACGAAGCACTCGCCCGCGCCCGCGAGCTTGGGTTTGCCGAAGAAGACCCGTCTGCGGACGTTGAGGGCCGCGATGCCGCCGACAAATTGTCGCTGTTGATTCGGGAAGCGTTCGGTGCCGCCGTTCCGCCGACTGAGATCGCAAAGCAGTCGCTTCGGGAGATCGACCGCGCGGAATTGCTGAAGGCGAAGGCGAAGGGCCTGGTCCTGAAACAGGTGGGCCGCTGCGCGATCGTTGATGGCAAGGTCGAAGCAGGCGTCGCTCTTGAATATCTGCCTGCCGACCACCCACTCGCCGCCACCCGCAACGAGGAAAATGCGTTCGTCGTCACCGAGCATTCCGGGGCGACTCATTGCGTTCACGCCAAAGGGGCCGGGCGCTGGCCGACGGCGGCCGCCGTCTTCTCGGACATCATGGACATTTACCGGGCAGTTGCCGCGCGGCAGGCGGACGCGCCCAGCGTCGCTGCCTTGCGAATGAGCGCCTGAGGAGACCGACCGATGTTGGACCAGGCCGTCGCATCCGCACCCGCCAGCATCGGCAATGTCGCCGTGGGCTTCGACATATTGGGACAGGCGTTCAGTGCCGCCCATGACACCGTCGTTGCAACGCGCGAGGACGAACTCGGCGTCCGGCTCGGCACCGTGACCGGGCTGGTCACTGGGCTTCCAGAGGAAGTGAATCGGAATACTGCGCTGGCCGCTGCAGCGGCTGTTCTCGATGCGGTTGGCAATCCGTTCGGGGTGCGGCTGGACATCGACAAGGGTGTTCCGATGTCCGCAGGAATGGGCGGTTCCGCAGCGTCAGCAGTTGCCGCCGCTGCGGCCGTCAACGCACTGCTCCCCAATCCGTTCGAGACGGAAGACCTGCTGCCCTTCACCCTGGAGGGTGAGCGCGTCGCGTCGGACCCGCCGCACTGGGACAACGTCATGGCCAGCCTGATGGGCGGCCTGGTGCTCGCTGCGCGCGAAAGTCCGCCCAAGCTGCACATGCTGCCGGTGCCGGAAGGCATCGTGACAGTGATCCTGCATCCCTCCGTCAAGACCGAAACCAAGGCCGCGCGCGCGCTCCTCAAGGCCGAGGTCCCGATGCGGACGGTCGTCGAAAACAGCCGACGGCTCGCTACGTTCATCGCGGGCTGCGCATCCGGCGATCTCGACCTGATCCGCGCCGGCTTCGAAGACGTGCTGATCGAGCCGCAACGCGCGCACCTGCTGGCGCCTTTTGCCGAAGTGAAACAGGCCGCGCTGGATGCAGGCGCGCTTGGTTGCACCTTCTCCGGCTCCGGCCCTTCCATGTTCGCATGGGCGGAGGCGGCGGTTGCCGCTGCGGTTGAGCAAGCCATGGCCGCAGCTTTCGCCGACGCGGGGCTGACCGCCCGGGCTTATCGTGCAGCAAGTTCGGACGGCGTTCGCGTCCAGCCCGCCAAGGAGGCAGCATGAGGTATTCGAGCACTCGAGGAGCCAGTCCCGACGTTGAGCTTGCCGATGCCGTGCGCCTCGGCGCCGCCCCGGACGGCGGGCTGTTCCTGCCCGAAAGCATCCCCTCGCTGAACGATGCCGGCGAGACGGACGACGCGCCTGCCTTCGCCGAACACATGCTGCGGCCATTTTTTGCGGGCAGCAGCCTTCGCCGCGAACTAGGAAACGCGTGCCGCACCGCCTTTTCGCAGGATCTGCCGATCGTCGCTGTGGACGACAAGCGCCCCAGCCTGCACGCGCTCGAGCTATTTCACGGGCCGACCGGGGCGTTCAAGGATTTCGGCGCGCAGTTCCTCTTCTCGCTGCTGGATACGATTGGCCGCAACGGTGAACCGCTGACCGTCCTCGCCGCGACCTCCGGAGACACCGGCGCGGCAGTCGGCTGTGCCGCGGAAGGCAAGACTGGGGCCGGCGCTGTCATCCTGTTTCCGAAGGGGCGGGTGTCCCTTTACCAAAAGAAGCAGATCAGCTGCTGGAACGCTCCGGTCAGGGCGCTGGAGATCGAAGGTGACTTCGATGATTGCCAGCACCTCGTCAAAGCGGCCTTCCTAGATCGTGCGTTGACCGCACGACACAATCTGACGTCGGCAAATTCCATCAACATCGGACGGCTGATGCCGCAGATGGCTTACATCGGCTTGGCCGCCACTCGCATGTTCCTGAAGAGTGGCGTGAAGCCCGGCTTCATCATCCCAACGGGGAACCTCGGTCACGGATTCGCGGCGCTCTATGCCCGGGCAATGGGCCTGCCGGTCGGTCCGATCCGGTTGGTCACCAATGCCAATCCCGCATTGTCGGAATGGCATGCAACGGGGACCTACTCCCCACGCACGTCCCTTGCGACGATCGCAAATGCGATGGACGTCGGTGCGCCGAGCAACTTCGAGCGACTGAGCTCGCTCAGCGATCAGCTTGGCGAGATGAGTGTCGAACGCGTTGATGACGACGCGATCCGGGCGCGGATCGTGTCCGACTATCGCAGCTCCGGCTATGTCTGGTGCCCGCATTCCGCGACTGCGGCGGAAGCATTTGATCGCCTTCCGAGGGACCTGCAGGACGAGCGTCCGTGGATCGCCTGCGCCACTGCCCACCCCTACAAATTCGCCGACGTAGTAGAGCCGTTGGTAGGACGAGTAATCGAACCTACCCCGGCGCTCGCTGCGATCAATCATCGTTCCAGCCGCGCCGTTCCCCTGCGTGCAGACCTGACAGAGCTCGCACGCTTCCTCGGAACCGACGACATTCAGGAACATGCGGCATGATTGAGCAACCCTACGACGATCGCGACGGCTTCATCTGGTTCGACGGAGCATTGATCCCTTGGCGTGATGCGAAGCTTCACGTGCTGAGTCACGGATTACATTACGCAGGCGCGGTGTTCGAAGGGCAGCGGGCCTACGACGGTACCGTCTTCAAGCTGACGGAACATAGCGAACGCCTGCGCCGAAGCGCGCAGCGGCTCGGCTACGAACTGCCGTGGACGGTCGACGAGATCAACGCCGCCTGCAACGCGGTGCTTGCCGCCAACAAGTTGGGCGATGCCTACCTCCGGCCGATCGCCTGGCGCGGGTCGGAGCAGGTCGGCGTCGCGGCCCGGCGCGCTACCATTCATCTGGCGATCTCGGCCTGGGAATGGGGCGCGTATTTCGGCGAAGATTCTCTGCGGAAGGGCGCCCGCGTCGACATTTCCGAGTGGCGCCGGCCAGCCCCCCACACCGCGCCTACCGACGCGAAGGCATCCGGCCTCTACATGATCTGTACCATGGCCAAGAACCGGGCGGAGGAGCGCGGCTGCACCGAGGCGATGATGCTTGACTGGCGCGGCCAGGTTGCCGAGGCAACCAGCGCCAACATCTTCTTCGTCCGCGACAATGAGCTGTTCACGCCGACGCCGGACTGCTTCTTGGACGGAATCACCCGCAGGACCGTCATGGACCTCGCGCGGCGGCATGGGCTGACCGTCACCGAACGGGCAATCTGGCCTGAGGAACTGGAAAGCTTCGAGCAATGCTTCCTCACCGGAAGCGCAGCTGAGGTTACCCCGGTCGCCGAGATTGGCCCGTGGAACTTCGAAGTCGGCGAACTGACGAGACAGCTGGCCCGCGACTATCAGTCGCTGGTGCGCAGCTGGGGCAGGTCGGAGCTGTCGAACGCGGCCTAGCTTCAATTCGGACATTGATAAGCCAGCCCATTTTCCCTCCTTGCGACCGCAAGTTTTAGCGCTAACACAGCGCAAAAGATAATGCGGGGGGAGAGAAGATGACCGCCAGTTTCAATCGTCGCACCATCATTGCCGGCGGGCTTGCTGCTACGGCCGCGAACCTGGCGCCGCTCAGCGAGGTCTTCGCGAAGCGCCGCCGAGTTTCGGCGAATGACAAGATCCAGGTGGGTCTGATCGGCTGCAAAGGCATGGGCTGGGCGGACCTGACGGCGATGGCGAAGGTCGCCGATGTCGAGCCCGTTGCCCTATGTGACGTGGACGCGAACGTCCTCGACGAACGTAGCGTCGAGTTGCAGGCCGCCTCCGGTAAAGCACCGCGGCAGTACGACGACTACCGCCGTATGCTCGATGATAAGGCGATCGACGCGGTGATCATCGCCACGCCCGACCACTGGCATGCACTCGCTCTCACCGACGCCATGTCGGCCGGCAAGGACGCATATTGCGAGAAGCCGCTGGGCAACTCGATCGCCGAATGCCGCGCCATGGTTGCCGCCAAGCAGCGGCACAAGCGCGTGGTGCAGGTTGGCCAGTGGCAGCGCAGCAATCAGCATTGGGCGGACGCGATCGCGCACGTTCAGTCCGGTGCCATCGGCCGGGTCCGGAAGGTCAAGGCCTGGGCCTACATGGGTTGGATGAAGAACGTTCCTCCAAAGCCTGATCAGCCGGCACCCGCGGGCGTAAACTACGACCGCTGGCTGGGGCCGGCGCCGCTTCGGCCGTTCAACCCGAACCGCTTCCATTTCAGCTGGCGCTGGTACTGGGATTATGCAGGCGGCCTGATGACCGACTGGGGCGTCCATTTGATGGACATCGCACTGCTTGGCATGAAGGCGCAGGCGCCGCTTTCGGTCAGCGCCCTCGGCGGAGCCTATGGCTACGCGGAGTCAGCGATGGAAACTCCCGATACGCAGACGGCGATCTTCGACTTCGGCAACTTCTCGATCGAATGGGAACATGCGGTCGGCATCAGCCACGGCCCATATGGCGGCCGCGATCATGGCGTCGCCTTCATTGGCGAGACCGGCACGCTGGTGGTCGACCGTGGCCAATGGCTCGTCTCGCCAGAAGTCATAGACGGCAAGGCATTGACGACGGAGATTCCTGTCACTCCGGTCACTGACAATGGCGTCGAGCGGCACACTGCGAACTTCATCGCCTGCCTGAAGGATCGCTCCCTGAAGCCCGCTTGCCCGATCGAGTCCGCCGCGAACACTGCGACCGTCTGCCAAATGGGCAACATCGCGTGGCGCACCGGGCGCAAGGTCCACTGGGACGCCGCAGCCGGCCAGTTCAAGGGCGACACGGGAGCGAACGCGCTCATCACGCCCCGCTACCGCGCACCTTACGTCCTTCCGGTGTAGTCCGGCCGAGCGGGGAGCCGCGCCTGGTCGAGTGCGTCTCCTACGCTCCGCTGGTTACTGCTCCCTGTGAAGCCGATCCAACCAGCTTTGCGTATTTCGCGAACGCCCCGATCACGCCTTCGCGCGCTGGTCCGGCGATTACCTCGCGTGAGGCGAGATCCGCGTCCGTCTCCAGCCTGCGGCCATTGACGTCGATCCGGACGATATCGCCGGTGCGCAATTGGCCGATCGGGCCCCCGCGCGCAGCTTCAGGCGCGACGTGGCCAACCATGAAGCCGTAAGTCGCGCCGGAGAAGCGGCCGTCGGTGACGAGCGCAACGTCATCGCCAAGACCGCGACCCTGGATTGCAGCGGTAATCGCGAGCATCTCACGCATACCGGGACCGCCGACCGGCCCTTCCCCGCGGATGACGACAATATCGCCGGCCTCGATCCCGCCATGGGTCAGTGCGTCGAAGCAGGCCTCTTCGCCGTCGAACACCTTCGCCGGACCCTCGAACAGCAACTTGTCGTGACCCGCGAGCTTCACAACGCAGCCGTCGGGCGCGATGTTGCCGTACAGGATTCCGAAGCCGCCACGCGCCTTGATCGGCTGTTCGGCCGTGACGATCACTTGCTGGCCCGGAGTTTCTTCCACCCCATTGAAATATTCGAACAGGCTCTTGCCGGTGACCGTCGGTGTATTGGTGAGGAACCCACCGTCCATCAGGCGCCGTCCAAGCAGCGGCGTACCGCCGGCCTCAGACATGTCCGGCGCCATGAAGCGGCCGCCCGGTTTGAGGTCCGCAATCACTGGGGTCGCTCGGGAAACTTCGTCGAACAGGTCGATGTTGAACTGATTTTCGTCGATCCCGGCCTCCCGAGCGATGGCC
>JBJMUK010000247.1:0-2919 GCA_045811225.1 Sphingomicrobium sp.
CCGATCTCGGATCCATCAATTGCCTTGCAACCGGACCGCGGCAGGCTCGGCGCGGCGCCATGCCTAGGTCGTGCGCCATCCGCATCAAGCAACAGGACCGAGGTCAACATTTCACGATGGGCGGCATGCTCTAAGGCGAGCAGGTGTTTAGTAAGGTCTTTGAGCCTTTATCCACCCCGCTCCAAGGCCGTTGGCGGCGGCGATGACTTGACGTAAATGAGCCGCTTGCTTGGTGGGGAGTAGGGCGGGTGGCCCAACAGGATATCCTCGGCGCGACGATTGATTCGCTGCGCGCTAGTGTGGCCGTGCTCGACCACGACGGTTCGATTGTCGCTGTAAATGAGAGCTGGCGCCGCTTCGGAAGCCAGCGCGACGCATCATCGGACTGTGTTGGACAAAATTACCTGCACGTCTGCTTCGAAGCTGCAAACTCCGGCGATGCCTCGGCCGTGCGTGTCGCGATGGGATTGAGCAGGCTCCTGCGCGGCGAAGCGCAGACGTTCGGACATGTCTACCGCGGCGGCGACCGCTTCTACCGCCTTACTGCCCAGCACGTCGGAAGCCCGTCGGGCGGTGTGATTGTCGCGCACGAGGATATTTCCGCCTTGATCCGCGCGAAGCAGGAGCGCGATCGCGCTCGCGGGACCGTGGAAGAGGTGAAGCAGGAACATGTCGCGGTAGTCAGCCATGCGCACGAAGAGGTTGCCCAGCGTTTGGCTGCAATCAGTCTGGCCGTTCATGCGCTGGAGGAGGGAGGTGACGTGGCGAACGCGACCGCGCTCATCCGAATGGCGCTCATCGAGGCGCATCACCAGCTCCGAACGTTGCGCAACTAAGGCTAATTCGCTCCTCTCAACGGGTATTCAGGGCCAACAAATCAGGAATCTCAGCAGGTTGCGCGGAACGGCGGCTACAGAGAGATTCCAGCCAGTGCGAAGGCCCGCTCATCGTCCCCTGCGGAAGCCGGCCTTCGCACTGGCTGGGAGAACCCCGATGTTTTCGAGAGACAGCTTACCCAGCGCCGCGGATTCGGCGCCTGGAGCTGAGCATGCGCGCACCTACAATCTTTGTTTCTTCCTGCCCGGCTACGTGGTGCCTTGGGTTCAGCTCATCGATGCCGACACCGATGAGCATGCACTTGAGGTCGCCGAGTCCCTCAACCCCTCGACAGCCCGGGAGCTTTGGCATCGGCATCGGCTCGTGGCAGTGATTTCGCCCCTTGCGGAGCAAACTCACTAGCCCATCCCGATATGGGTCAGTCTCCCTTCGGCCCCAGATAGCTCGGACCGTAGATGGCCTCTCGCAGATCATGGTGGAGCGTGCCGTCGAACGGCCGCGTCTGAACGAAGAAGACCGTCGTGATCCTATTGGCCGGATCAACCCAGAACAGGGTGGATTCGGCACCATCCCAGAAGAATTCGCCAAGTGCCCCGCGGTTTTCCGCTGCGTCCTTCGGTTGTGCCGTGCGAACGAAGAAATCGATTCCGAACCCCCCGCTACCCTTGCCCGGCAGCCACTGGCGCTCTTTGACCCTCGCATCCAGCTGGTCGGTGGACATCAGTTTGACCGTCGACGGTTTCAGGATACGCACGCCATCAAGCGTGCCCTGGTTGAGGAGCATCCGAGCGAACCGCATGTAATCGTCGACCGTCGAGGCGAGTCCAGCGCCACCCATGGTCAGCTTGCGGTTCGAGAAATTCAGCTTGCGCGTTTCCTCATCAGTCTCCCGCTTCAGCTTTCCGTCCGGCCCCTTGGTGTAGCTCGCCGCAAGGCGCGCGAACTTCGCCTCCGGCTGAGTCCACGCCGTGTCTTTCATCTTGAGAGGTTCGAGCACGTGAGAACGCACATATTCCTCGAATTTCATGCCTGTGAGCTTCTCGACCAGCAGGGCCTGAACATCCACGCCGGCGCTGTACCGCCACTCCCGCCCCGGTTCGTACAACAGGGGCACGGCCGCGATCCGACGGCCGAATTCGGTCAGGTCATGGTCAATGGCCAGGGGATCAAGCTTCGCCCATTGCTGCTCGGGATAGCTGTCGCCGGGCCCGTAACCAAAGCCGGCCGTGTGACGGAGAATGTCGCGGATCAGGATCGGCCGGGCAGGGGACTTCACGATCGGCTTGCCCATCGCATCCATTCCACTGAAGACCTTTGTTTCAGCAAAATCAGGCAGATAATCGGAGAGCTTGTCGTCCAGTCCGAAGCGGCCCTGTTCCCACAATTGCATCAGTGCAACGCCGGTGACCGGCTTCGTCATGGAGAAGATCTGCACCATCGTGGTGCGCGTCATCGGCCGCTTCGCTTCGCGGTCCGCATAGCCGGACGTTCCAAAGTAAACTTCCCGGCCGTCTTTCCACACCAGCGCCGAGGTGCCGACGGCACGTCCGCTGGAGACCATGTCGGCAAGCGTACGATCGATCTGCGCCTTGTTGATCGATACGGCAGCAGCCGGGGACGGCCTGGGTGCCGCTTGCAGCGGTTGAGCCCCCATAATTGCGACGGATGTGAACGCCAGGATCGAACGCAACATAGACCCTCCCCGTATTTTCACTCATGCTTAGCGTCGGTTGCGAAGACAGGGAAGCAGCGGGAGAACTTGCGCCCGCGCCCGCGGTGCCCCATCACACGCGCCCATGAATCCAGTCGATCTAGCAAGCCTGCTCTGTTCGCGTTTGTGCCACGACCTGATGTCGCCGGTGGGCGCCCTCAACAATGGCCTTGAGTTGCTCGCCGATGAGCAAGATCCCGACATGCGCGAGAAGTGCATGGAGTTGCTGGCGGACAGCGCACGGACTTCGGCCAACAAGCTGAAGTTCTTCAGGCTCGCGTTCGGAGCAGCAGGCGGCTTTGGAGACAGCATCGAGACGCGCGAAGCACGGCTCGCACTCGAGGGATTATTCGGCGCTGAACGGCGGATCG
>JBJMUK010000248.1:0-8098 GCA_045811225.1 Sphingomicrobium sp.
ACGCGCGCGAGGAACATTGAAACGAGGTTCGGGAAATGCTCGACTTGCCGCGCCAACTGGCCTCTCCGATTGTCCTTGTTGCGACGCTACTTAACCGATCGTCCGAGCAGCGCCAGCGGGACGGACTCCCGCGTGGACGGCCTTCGTGGGTTCCGCTAACCGGCTCGACATGAAGCTCCTTATCAGGCTTTGCGCGGCACTGGCATTCTGCGCCCTGCCCGCATGCGCAGCGACCCCGCCAGTCCAATCTCCCGCCCCATCTACATCCCAGCCGTTCGTCATCGCTGCCAATCCGCTTGCCGCAGAGGCGGGGCTGAATGTCCTCAAGCGGGGAGGGAGCGCCGCAGATGCGGCCGTAGCAATGCAGGCGATGCTGTCGCTGGTGGAGCCGCAGAGCTCGGGCATCGGTGGCGGCGCCTTCATGAGCTTCTATGACGCGGGCGCGCGCCGAGTGACCATTTACGACGGCCGGGAGGTGGCGCCGGTCCAGGCAACGCCCGGCATGTTCCTGAAGCCGGACGGGAGCCCGCTTCCGTTCGATGAAGCAGTGCTCAGCGGACGCGCCACCGGTATCCCGGGCGCAGTGCGCACGCTGGAACTCGCGCATCGTGAGCATGGGAAGCTCGCCTGGGGCGAATTGTTTGGCGACGCCCAGCGGACGGCGGCGGAGGGCTTCATCGTCAGCCCACGTCTCGGCCGGATGATCCATGGCACCTTCGCGGAGAACAGCGCGCCGGATGTGCGGGCCTATTTCTCGAAGGCCGACGGCACGTTGCTTGAGGCTGGCGATCGGTTGATCAACAAGCCTTATGCTGCCTTCCTGCAGCGCCTAGCTAACGAGGGTCCGGCGGCGCTCTACGCCGGCTCGACTGCCGCGAAGATCATCCAGAGAACGCGGGCGGGGCCGCTCGGCGGATCGATGACCCTTGCTGACCTCGCGGGATATCGTCCGGTGAAGCGAGAAGCGCTCTGTGGACCGTACCGCGCATATGTGATCTGCGCTCCGCCTCCTCCCGCAAGCGGCGTTGGACTGCTCCAACTGATGGCGCTGCTGCAGCAGACAGATATTGCCAGTCGCGGCCCAGCAGACCCGCAGGCATGGGTCCTGTTCGCTGAAGCCAGCCGCGTCATGTACGCAGATCGCGACCGCTACGTTGGAGATCCGGCTTTCACGAGCGTGCCTACGGGTGGGCTGATCGACGCGGCCTATGTCACCGAGCGGGCCAAGCTCGTCGGCAGCACCGCCGGTCCGCCGCCAACCGCTGGGACCCCCCCGGCCTCCGCCCCAAATGGCGCCGATCGCACGCTTGAGCCGGCAGGCACTTCGCACTTTATCGTTGGCGATGCCGCGGGGAATGTCGTGTCGATGACGACCACCGTTGAAAGTGTGTTCGGTTCGGGCCGAATGGTCGACGGCTTCTTCCTTAACAATCAGATGACGGACTTCTCGTTCGTTCCAACGGATCAGCAGGGCAGACCGGCCGCAAATGCGGTCGCACCGGGCAAGCGGCCGCGGTCGTCAATGACTCCAGCCATCCTGATGACCACGGATGGCAGCTTCGCGGGCGCGATTGGGTCTGCCGGCGGGAATGCCATCCTGGCCTACGTCGCCAAGTCCCTCGTCGCAGCCATCGACTGGAACCTGCCGATGCAGCATGCAATCGCGCTTCCGAACCTCGTTGCGCGCGGCACTGCCTTCAACGGCGAAGTGAAGAAGTTCAGTCCGGACCTGCTTGCCCGACTGCGTGCCAAAGGCATCGACCTCAAGCCGGGCGTGGGCGAGGATTCAGGCGTTCACGGCGTGCTGGTCCGGGATGGGGCAATCGACGGCGGATTCGATCCGCGCCGCGAAGGGGTCGTTCTGACCCTTCCGGCCGGACGCTAGGCAGCAGCGCTACCAACCGCTTCGGAGATGTTGGACATGCCCGCCCGCTTCAGGTGAGCGGCCAGCCCCAAAGCGATCCGCCGGGCGATGCCGGGGCCGTCATAGACCATCGCCGAATACACCTGGACGAGACTGGCACCAGCGCAGATCCGGTCCCAGGCATCATCGCCATTCGCAATCCCACCCGCAGCGATCAGGGGCATTTCGCCGCCACTGACCGCGCGGAACCGCTTCAGTGCTTCAAGCGCCATGCCGCGGAGCGGGGCGCCGGATAAACCGCCGCTTTCCTGGGCCAGCTTTGACTTGAGGGCCGGACGGGAGACCGTGGTGTTCGCAACGATCACCGCGTCGATGCCGTGATCGATCGCCGACCGGACGATCCGCTCCGGATCATCATCAGCCAAGTCCGGTGCGACCTTGAGGAACACCGGCGGGCCGACGGCCATGCGGGCTTGCTGAACGGCTCCAAGCAATTCGTCCAGCGCGCCCTGGTCCTGGAGCCCGCGCAGCCCCGGCGTGTTCGGCGAACTGATGTTGATGGTTAGATAGTCTGCCACGGGTGCCATCGACCGGACTCCGCTGACATAGTCGGCGACCCGATCTTCGCTGTCCTTGTTGGCGCCCACGTTGACGCCGATCACGCCGAGGTGGCGGCACTGCTGCAATCGTGAGAAGGCGGCTCTCTGACCGCCATTATTGAAGCCCATGCGGTTGATGACGGCCTGATCCTCCGTCAGCCGGAACAGCCTCGGACGCGGGTTGCCGGACTGCGGCCTTGGCGTGACCGTGCCCACCTCAACGAAGCCGAAGCCGAGCTGAAGCATCGCCTCGGGAACCTCGGCATCCTTGTCGAACCCGGCGGCGAGGCCAACGGGGGACGGCAGGTGCAGGCCAGCGAAGCGGACTTCAAGCGATCTCGGGAGACGGGCAGCCCTGTTCGAAGGCAGGAACTTAAGAGCGCGGATCGTCATCCGATGCGCCGTTTCCGCGTCCATTGCGAAGGCCAGGGGCCGGAT
The DNA here is from genome assembly GCA_045811225.1 of Sphingomicrobium sp. Lineage (GTDB taxonomy): Bacteria > Pseudomonadota > Alphaproteobacteria > Sphingomonadales > Sphingomonadaceae > Sphingomicrobium. The sequence goes on from JBJMUK010000248.1 coordinate 2,902, forward strand.
CAGCCGATAGAGGTTCACGTTGCTGCTCTGTCACTCGGCGTGGCCCGAAGCAATCCATTGCCTTTTCGCACCCGCAGCACTAAATCGGACTAGAAAGCTCCTATTAGATGCGCCTGACCCATCTTGCCGACTATGCGGTCGTGATGATGACCGCCGCCGCGCGCCGCGCGGAAGGCACGCGGCTGTCGGCGTCGGAACTGTCCGAAGAGACGGGGGTACCACTCCCCACCGCCCAGAAATTGATGGGGAAGCTCGCGGCTTCCGGACTGCTCAACAGCGTCCGCGGCATTGGAGGCGGCTTCACGCTTGCCCGGCCCGGGAGTGCGATCAGCCTGGCGGACATCGTGGAGGCCGTGGAAGGGCCGATCTCAATGACGCAATGTTCCGGTAGTGACGAAATTTCGGAGTGCGCCCTGGACGCGCATTGCCGCGTCAAGCCGCATATGGGGATCGTCTCAAACGCCGTCCGCGGTGCGCTGGGTGCCGTTAGTCTCCAATCCCTCGCGAGCAATCGATGACCGACCAAACGCAGATCCGGAACCGGGAGGCGCACGAGGCGGCCGAGAAGCTGTCCGATTACGAATGGGGCTTCTCCTCGGACATCGAGCAGGAGTTCGCGCCCAAGGGCCTCGACGAAAACACCGTCCGCTTCATTTCGGGCAAGAAAAACGAGCCCGAATGGATGCTCGAATGGCGCTTGAAGGCGTATCGCGCCTGGCTCGAGATGGAGGAGGTTGACTGGGCCAAGCTCGTCATTCCGGCCATCGATTATCAGGACGCATATTATTACGCCGCACCCAAGGCGAAGGAGAAGCTCGGAAGCCTCGACGAGGTCGATCCCGAAATCCTGCGCGTCTATGAAAAACTCGGCATCCCGATCGAGGAGCAGAAGGTGCTCGCCGGCGTGGAGGGCGCACGCAAGGTGGCCGTCGACGCCGTGTTCGATAGCGTCAGCGTTGCCACGACCTTCCGCGAGGAGCTGAAGAAAGCCGGCGTCATCTTCCTCTCCATCTCCGAAGCGATCCGCGAATATCCTGAGCTGATCCGCAAATATCTGGGTTCAGTCGTTCCGCAGCGGGACAATTACTTCGCCTGCCTCAACGCAGCGGTCTTTTCCGACGGCACCTTCGTCTATGTGCCCGAGGGCGTCCGCTGCCCGATGGAGCTGTCGACCTATTTCCGCATCAATGCCGAGAATACCGGCCAGTTCGAGCGCACCCTGATCGTCGCGAACAAGGGGTCGTATGTCTCGTACCTCGAAGGCTGCACGGCCCCGATGCGCGATGAGAACCAGCTCCACGCCGCCGTCGTCGAGATCTTCGCGCACGAGGACGCCGAGGTGAAATACTCCACCGTCCAGAACTGGTATCCCGGCGATGCCGAGGGCAAGGGCGGCATCTTCAACTTCGTGACCAAGCGGGCCCTGTGCAGCGGCGCGCGGTCGAAGGTCAGCTGGACGCAAGTCGAGACCGGAAGCGCGATCACCTGGAAATATCCGAGCTGCATTCTGAAGGGCGAGGGCAGCGTCGGCGAATTCTATTCGGTCGCGCTGACCAACAACCGCCAGCAGGCCGACACCGGCACCAAGATGATCCATATCGGCGCCAACACCCGGTCGACCATCGTGTCGAAGGGCATCAGCGCCGGCCGCAGCGACAATACCTATCGCGGGCTGGTGCGCGTGCTTCCGGGCGCGGAGAATGTCCGCAACTTCACCCAGTGCGACAGCCTGCTGCTCGGCGACAAATGCGGTGCGCACACCGTGCCCTATATCGAGGTGAAAAACCCCACCGCGCAGATCGAGCATGAAGCGACCACCTCGAAGATCAGCGAGGACCAGCTCTTCTACGCCATGTCGCGCGGACTTGATCAGGAGGCGGCGGTCGCGCTGATCGTCAACGGCTTCGCCCGTGAGGTGCTGAAGCAGCTGCCGATGGAGTTCGCCGTCGAGGCGCAGAAGCTGCTTGGGATCAGCCTCGAGGGGAGCGTGGGGTGATTGGTTCCGCACTCTTAGCCCTGTGCTTCGCTGGGTTAGCGGCGCTCCTCTGGTGGCACCTCACCAAGGCGCTCAGGACGAAAGTGGTGACCATTCGAAAGTACGGTCGCGACAGTCAGCCCGTGCTCTATTGGACCAACCTGTCAGTGGGTTTGGTGTTCGCGCTATTCTTGTCATTCGGTGCAGTCGCCTTCGGCCATGCCTTTCTCGTGGGGCCTCGTTAAATGTTGAAGATTGAAAACCTCCACGCGATCGTCGCTGGCAAGCCGATCCTGAACGGCCTGTCCCTCAATGTACCTGCGGGCGAGGTGCATGCGATCATGGGGCCGAACGGCGCGGGCAAGTCGACGCTGGCTTATGCGCTCGGTGGACGTCCCGGATATGAGATTACCGACGGTGCGGTGAGCTTCGACGGCGAGGATTTGCTCGCCCTTCCGCCGCACGAGCGGGCCGCGCGCGGCCTGTTCCTCGGTTTTCAATATCCGGTCGAGATCCCCGGCGTGTCCTATCTCCAATTCCTGCGCGAAAGCCTAAATGCGCAGCGCCGCGCTCGCGGCGAGGCCGACCTCTCGGGCGGCGAGTTCATCCGGCTTGCGCGCGAGCAGGCGAGTGCGCTTGGCATGGACGTCGAAATGCTCAAGCGGCCGGTCAATGTCGGGTTTTCCGGCGGCGAGAAGAAGCGCGCGGAGATGGTGCAGATGGGTCTCATGAACCCCAGGCTCGCGATCCTCGACGAGACCGACAGCGGCCTCGACATCGACGCGCTTCGCGCCGTCGGCGCGGGCATCAACCGCATCATGCGCGCGCCCGACAAATCGGTGCTGCTGATCACCCACTATCAGCGGCTGCTCGACTATGTGCAGCCGGACCGCGTCCACGTGCTCGCGGGTGGCAGGATTGTTCGGAGCGGCGGGCCCGAATTGGCGCACGAGCTTGAGCGCGAAGGCTATGCGGAGGCCGCGGCGTGACAGCGCCCTTCCCCACCCGTGCACAGGAGGAATGGCGCTACGCCGACCTCGACGCGCTGAAAAGAGTCTGGGACGACCTCGATCCACCCCAGGAAATCCTGATCCGTGCCGGTGAAAGGCACGAGCATGTGCTCATCCCGACTGGCGAAGACGTATTTGTCCGCCGTGCCCAGATCACCATCGAACGTAACGCCGGGCTTGCTCTGTTCATGCTTGGGACGGCTACTGACTACGCGCGGCTGGAGGTGGAAGTGACCCTGCACGAGGGCGCGAACTTCACCCTGAACGCCGCCAATATCGGTAACAACGACGTCAATCTCGAAGTGGTCACGACCGTCCGCCACGTGGAACCGTCGGCAGTATCGCGCCAGACCGTGCGATCGGTGCTCGGCGGCAAGGCCGTCGGCTCCTATCTCGGCAAGGTCCACGTCGCCCGCGGCGCGCAACAGACCGACGGCGAACAGTCCGTCAAGGCGATGCTGCTCGACCGGGGCGCAACGGCGAACTGCAAACCGGAGCTGGAGATCTTCGCGGACGACGTGAAGTGCGCGCACGGCGCAACCGTTGGCGAGCTCGACCAGCAACAGCTGTTCTACGCAATGAGCCGCGGACTCGATCCGGCAAGCGCGCGCGCGTTGCTGCTGGAAGGGTTCGTAATGGGGCTGTGGGACGGCATCGACGATGACGCGCAGCGCGAGGCCATTTGTGCAGCAGCGCGCGACGCATTGCGGAGGGTCGTGTGAACGCACCCGTCAGCATCAATTCGGCGCTGCACCTACGGGACCAGTTCCCGGCCATCGATAATTGGCACTATCTCGACAGTGCCGCGACGGCACAAAAGCCACAGGCGGTGATCGACGCAATCACCAGCGCCTATGCGCGTGATTATGCGACCGTGCACCGGGGCATCTACCAGCGCTCATCCGACATGACCGTGGCTTATGAGGAAGCGCGGGCCGCAGCGGCCGGCCTGATCGGCGGTCAGGCCAATGAGCTGGTCTTCACGCGAGGGGCCACGGAAGCGATCAACTTGGTCGCCCAAAGCCTGCCAAAGGCCGGGCGCCGCCGGGTTCTTCTTTCTGCGCTTGAGCATCACAGCAATATCGTTCCTTGGCAGCTCGCCGGTTACCAGGTGGACGTCTGCCCGCTTACGAACGACGGCCGGATTGATCTCGAGGCCGCGGCGGAGCTGGTCAGCGACCAGCACCAGGTTGTGGCGTTTGCCCACGTATCGAACGTGCTCGGTTCGATCCTCGATGTGAAGCGTGCCGCGGCGATCGCCCATTCCAAGGGCGCTTACCTGCTGCTGGACGGATGCCAGGCGGTGCCTCGCCTGCCGGTGAATGTGGCGGCTATCGACTGCGACTTCTACGCATTCTCCGGTCACAAGCTTTACGGCCCGACCGGCATCGGCGCCTTGTGGGGCCGGGCCGAGCTGCTGGACGGGATGCCCCCTTATCAGGGCGGCGGAGCGATGATCGACACCGTGACCTTCGAACAGACGACCTATGCGCCACCGCCGCAGCGCTTCGAGGCGGGAACACCGCACATCGTCGGCGCGATCGGCCTCCATGCGGCGATCGACTGGGTCAAGCAGGTCTCGCCCGACGCACTGCACGCTCACGAAAGCGCGTTGGTGACCGAATGCCGGAAGGCCCTGTCCAGCATGGACGGAGTGACACTCTACGGCCCCGAAGACAGCGCCGGCATCGTCAGCTTCAATGTCGAGGGGGTTCATCCGCACGACGTCGGCACCATATTGGACGACAATGGCGTGGCGATCCGGGCAGGGCATCATTGCGCCCAGCCGCTGATGGATCTGCTCGGCGTCGCGGCGACCTGCCGGGCGAGTTTCGCGGCGCATAGCGACAGTTCCGATATTGCGGCGCTGGTGCGCGGGATTGAACAAGTGAAGCGGATTTTCGGATGAACGATCAGAGCAAGATCCAGACGGAAGAGGTGGATTCGGTGGAAACGCCGCCCCGCGCTCGAGTGACGCCTGAAACACCTTCCGAAATGCTTGAGCGCAAGCGCGACTATCTCGCTGGCTTCCTTGCGCAGCAGCCAAAGGACGAGCCTGCCAGCGGTGCGGGAAGCGACGTTCAGGCGGCGATCGTCGAAGTGCTGAAGTCCATCTACGATCCGGAAATCCCGGTCGACATCTACGAGCTTGGGCTCATCTACGACGTTTCTGTCAGCGAGGATGGCGATGCAATCGTCACCATGACTCTGA
>JBJMUK010000249.1:0-4689 GCA_045811225.1 Sphingomicrobium sp.
TGGACTTCAGCTCTCTCCACCGGGGCCTTGAGACCGATGGAAAGGAAGCGTTTTGCGACCTTGGTCAGCGCTTACGACTCTGTGCGGTTTCTGGAACAAACCCGCGAGCTTGAGGATCGCGCTGCAACCATCCTGTCGCCACTGGGCTTTCCGATCCAACTCACGCCGGACCTGCGAGCCCATATGCTGAGTGCCGTTTACGACGTCGACCGCAGCCGTTTCACCTTCGCTCTCATCAACCCAAGAGACTTCGCAGACACGATGCGGCAGCTTGGCTGGAACGACCAAGCGGAGATAGATAAGTGGATAAAGGACGCGCACAAGGACATGCGGGATCGAGGGATAAAAACCCGGATTTGCGTAGTCCCGGAGAAGAACCCGTTCGTTTCCCGTGCCGGCTCTCCGGATACTAACGAGAGATAATCAGGCTCACCCGTATTTTGACCGTATCCAAAAAGCGGTAGAGCCACCGCATGGCTGGGCTAACCCAGCATCCGCGACTGTGAGACACCGACTTGCGTTCCTGTCAACGAGAGGTCCACATCGATGTCGCCACGCAAAAAGCCGCCCATGGAAACCATAATCTTCAGCTTGGTTGAAGAGAGGGTTTGGGCCAGCTGGCCGGCGACGAACGGGTTGCTGGAATTGGGACCCTCGGACGCAGTCATCTACATGATGCGGGACTTCATCGCTCAATGCGACCTGGGCGAGCATCTTTCCTCGGCCGATTGCACCGACAAAAAACGGCGGCAGCCACATCATCACTAATAGTCCCGGCGGCCCCGTTGCGGCAGATGCATACTGAAGACGGCGCCGTTGTTCTCTCCTGGCGAGGCCCAGAGGCGGCCGCCATGCTCCTCGACGATGGTGCGGCACAGCGACAGGCCGAGGCCAGTCCCGGTGGCCTTGGTCGTGAAGAAGGGGTCGAAGATATGCTCGACTTCCTCCGGAGCAATACCGACGCCAGTGTCCCTGATTTCAAGCAGCACGTCCCGGTGGCCTTGAGCCAGCGACCGGATGACAATCTTGCGGCGCCGTCGTTTTGTCGCGCCAAGGGACTCAATCGCGTTGGTGAGCAGATTGACGAGGACCCGCTGGAGTTGGACGCGATCTGCGATGATGAATGGAAGATCGGGGTCGAGCTCAAGAAGAAGCGCAATTTTCGCATTGTCGAATTCAAGGCTGCGCAGGGCCGCGGCTTCCCGGATCAGGTCATTGAGATCGAACTCGGTTGCAGTGCCGGGCCGCTTCGCGAACATCGCTCTGACACTCTTGATGACGTCGAAAGTGCGCTGCCCATCCCTGATGATATCGCGCGCGGTGATGATCGCCTTTTCAACTTCGGGCCGATCACGCGTTAGCCAGGTCAATGTGGCCGTTGCATTGAGGATGACCGCGGAAAGGGGCTGACCGACCTCGTGGGCTATGGCGGCCGTCATGCCGTCCATCGACATCAGCCGTGCTTCCCGTTCCCGGTTCCGCAACGCCGTCGTCAGTGCCAGCCGCGCATAGAGGCGGCTGGATTCCGCGATCAGGCCCAGCATCAGGTAGAGATGTGACAGGAGCACGACGACATCCGTAAAATACCAGGCGGCCGTGAAGCGGCCCTTGAACGACAGGAAGAGCAGGGTCTGGACAAGCCAGGCCGCCATCACGACCAGCAGCCAGATATCGAGCGCCGATCTGCGCTCGCGAAACAGGAAGGCGGCCGATACGGCGGCGAGCGTGATAACCGCCACATTGGCGCGGATCATGTTTGGATAATTTGAGACGGCACGGCTGAGGTAGAGTTGCGGAAGCAGGTCATGTCCGGCCGTAGCAAGGATCGTAAGCAGTACGACGAGTCCAACGACCGCGAAAACGGCAATGCGGGCCTGCCCCGCAGGCCGCTCCCTGTTCAGTGGCGCAGCGGCGTCGGAGCGATTGAATAGGACGTAGAGGATAACCGCGATCGGGAGTCCCGTCCGCCAGAAAATGTAGATCCACGCGGTCGTGCTGACGCCGGCGCCGAGCAAACCGTCGGGAGCAAATGCGCCGGGAAAGGTCAGCATGTGCGGGATGAGGATCAGTCCGGTGAAGACATAGCCTGTGGCAAGCGCACCGAGCGCCCGCGATCGGAAGACGGAGGCCTGAACGAAGAGCAAGGTTGCGATGATCAGATCGACGAGCGTGGTGGTGGCGCCGACCATTGGGATGAAAGCGTCGATCTGGCCGACCTCAACATCGGGAACTGTCAGGACCAGAACAAGGACCAGAAGCAGTATGGCGACAATAGCCAGGCTGTACCGGATCTGCTTCCGGCTCGGCGGCGTATCAAACAATCCCAGGTTGTCCGGCGGCACCTGTTCCCCAACCCTAGAAGCCAGCCAGCGTCGATTGGGTCGCGCAGGTTGCATTCGTTGGCAAAGCTACCGCGTTTCCACAGGCAAGCCTAGTGCCGCCGGTGCCGCTAAAAGGCATAGCCGACGGAGGCTCCAAAACGCCGCGGCGCCGCTGGATTATGAAGCACCCCAATTGTCTGCACGGTCGCCAAAGCGTTGGAGTAATGAGCGTTGGTAAGATTGAGCGTCCATAGGCGAACCGACAGACCGGATTCGCCTGCCCGCCATTGTGCCGACAGGTCGACGGTCGCGTAAGCATCCTGTCGCACCACATTGTCAGGTTCGGTGAAATAGCCGTCGTTGTAGGCAAGGTTACCGCTTAGCTCCAACGTACCGTTCCTCCCGAGCGGGAGCCGGTGACTCGCTCCGAGATTGAACTTGAGATCGGGAGCGAATGGCAGGCGATTGCCACTGACATCGCAGGTTACAGCGGGATACGGCAGCCCTGTGCCGACAGTGAAATTGCTGCAGGTCGCGTTTGGAAAACTGTTGAACCTCGCGTGCAGGATCTGAGCGCCGAAGGTGAGGTCGGTTCTCGCGCCCAGCCGTGTACCAAGCTGCAGTTCCAATCCGTAAATCTTGGCCGAAGCGGCGTTGGTCGTCGCCTGACCGATCGCCGTGAGCGCGGAAATCTGCAGGTCGGAGTAATCGTAATAGAAAACGCTGGCGTTCGCGCGGGTGCGACCGGAGTGGCTGGCAAATTTGAGACCGCCTTCGAAGTCGTCGAGCGTTTCCGGGCCGAAGGCCGGGTTCTGCGGGGTCTGCAGGTTCCAGCCGCCGCTCTGGAACCCCCGGCTGACCAGGGCATAGCCCATCAACTCCTCGGTGAAATGATGGTCGAGCGACGCGCGCCAGGTCAGCTTGTCGAAACTGACGCTGTTGCGAAAAGGCGCCTCGGTTAGCAGAGGCAGTCCAGGAATCGGACGGATGAACGGCGCCGTGTCGAACAGCCGCTGGGCATTGGCCGCCACCTTGCGATCCTCGATCGTGTATCGCGCCCCGAGCGTCAGCGCGGTCGTTTTGCCAATTGGGATCGTGCCCTGAGCATAAGCGGCGTGGGATGCTGCCTCTCCGCGTGAGAACAGGGTCTGTTCGATCCGGCCGCCGATCTCCGCCGAATAGGTGCCGCCATAGCGAGACGTCGTCGGATCGTAGCGCTCGTCGAGGTCCATGTAATAGAGGCCCGCGACCCAGCGGATGCGCGAGGCATTGGCTGCTTGCAGCTGAAATTCCTGGCTGAATTGGTCCTGCTTGGCGAGGGGGACTGCAGCCGACAGAAATTCCGGCCCCGTATCCAGGTCCAGGCTCCAGCGCGCGTGCATCCGACGGAGCGCCGTCAGGCTCATCAGGGTCAAGCTGCCGATCTCGATGTCCGATCGGAGAGACACGCCGCCATAGCGAAACCGGAATCGGTTCGTCGTATCGTGGTCGCCGTCCTGGAAGCCGGTTGATGAAGGCTGGCCGATGGCGATGTAGCCGGGCGCCGGGTAAAGCGGCCAGTCCTGATCCAGATCCTGATAGTCCCCGGCCAGGGTCATTTTCAGCGCTGCGGCCGGCCGCCAGACCCATTTGCTGCGCCCCACCAGGCTATGGTCAACCGAGCTCTCGTCGGAGCGGTTCGTGAGAAGGTTCGTCCCATAGCCGCCATTCCGCGACAGGCTCATGGCGACATTCCCGGCGAGCCGGTCGCTTCCCCCGGTCAGATAAGCGTCGCCGCGGAGGTATCCATCGCTGCCGGCGTGCAGTTCCGCCTCGCCCGAGGTTCGCGCAGCGGGGTCACGCGTCACGATCTGAATCACGCCCCCCGTGGCGTTGCGCCCGAACAGCGTCCCCTGCGGTCCATTCAATATCTCGACCCGCTCGATGCCACGAAGGTCGAGCAAGGCGCTGATCGGCGAGGCGAAATAGACGCCGTCGACATAGGTTGCGACAGCATTCTCAATTCCGAGGTTGGAGCGCTTGCCGACGCCGCGGAGGAAAGGCTGGGCGAAGACGGATGTCCGCGTCATCACCAGGCTCGGCACCACCCGGTCGAGCGAGGTGGTGTCCGTGGCCTGGAGCCGCTCCAGTTCCTCGCCCGACCGCGCGGTGAGCGAGATTGGCACGTCGTCGGCGCGTTCGGGCCGGCGCTGGGCGGTGACGATGATGATTTCATTGTCGGCGCTGGCGGGCGCTGGTTCGGCTGCCCCTGCGTGCGCATTGAGTCCGAGGCAATAGGCGGCGGCGAAATAGCGGGCCAGTTCCAGCGGCCGGATGACGCGCCTGGCAGACTAGCTGGAAGCCGAGTTGGGCTTGGCACCGGCCAACG
>JBJMUK010000250.1:0-3722 GCA_045811225.1 Sphingomicrobium sp.
AAGGGATGGTTAATATCCACAGCCGTCCCAGCCTGGCACAGACTGTTGCGCGTGGGCGACGCGCAGGGGGTGAAACGAGTAAACGTGGAAACCTAACGACTCATCGCTCGTTGAGCGGGAAAATGGATCGGAAGGAACGACCATGTTGAATTCGATCGAGCGGGCCCAGTTCAATCCGGCAACCCGCGGCTATCATGCCGTCTATCGTGAGAACGAGGTCAATCACTGCCCTGGTTGCGGCCGTACGCACTGGTATCTCGGGCGGGTCTTGGCGGAATGCGCATTCTGTTCGACGGCTTTGCCGCTCGAGGCCTCCTATCGCGTCGGGCCTTCGCCAGTGCCGGTATTCCGGCGGCGCCGGCCAAACTTCGCGGAGCTTAGCGCCGCTTAACTTCGCCTACTGGAGGATGGCCCTACTCCGGTATATAACAGCCCCATGAAATGGGGTGCGCTCATTGCGATTGCTCTGGTGATTTCGCCTGCTCCGGCTTCGGCCGGCGCGGGCAACTTCACCGTGGTCAACGCAACTGGCCTCGACATGCAATCGTTGGAGATCCGGCGTTTCGGCGATCAGACGTGGAAGCCGCTTTCGAGCAAGCCGGTGGCGGGCGCACGCGGGCCGGTAGAGTTCAACGATCCCGATTGCGCGTTCGACATCCGGGCCCGGCTGGCGGGCGGAGCGGTAGTGATCTGGCCGGGCGTCAATCTCTGCGAAGCGAAGTCGATAACGCTGAACCGTAGCGCAACTGGCGCGCTCTGGGTCGATTACGACTGATCAGCGTGTGCCTCGGCATTACCCCGGCGTAAGGTCCCACCGCCACCGTCGCCTTGGCCGGCTTCACGCTGTCCAGCAGCTTTGCTCCGGCGAGGAACACGACGCCGGTGCAGGCGAGGGCAAGCAGCCAGCCGCCTGCGCCGGGATAGAGATCCATATAGTGCTGGCCACGCTCCACGGCTCCCAAAGCGATCGCGTAGATCACCAGCCACGCTTCGAAGCGGGTCTTGATGGTGAACAGGCGGGCGAGGCGTTTGCGCATGGGATTAGTTAAGCAAACGTCGTGCCATTCCCGGTGTTCCGCGCTTTCGGTCTTAACTGACTCGGTAAACTGTAAATTAACCTTACGCTAAGTCGGTGAGGTCGAGCTGGCTCAGCAGGGCGCCACGTGCAGCTTCGATATCGCGGACCAGTGCAGGGCTCTGAAGATCGCCGACGTGGATGGCCTCGGGCCAATGCTCGGCGATGACCGTCGCGATCTCGTCCAGCTTCGGTTCGTCCACCAGGAAGCGGGGATCCACTGTCCGCGGGTCCGCGACTACACGCAGGCGCAGGCACGCAGGTCCGCCGCCGTTGGCCATGGACTCCCGCACGTCCACCACCTCGACCCGGCGGATCGGTCCATTGCCCGCAAGGTGTTGCTCCACCCACTTCCACACGGAAGGGGTCTCCCGCGCTTCGCTTGGCAGGATCAGGGTCATCTGGCCGTCAGGCAACGTGACCAGTTGCGCGTTGAACAGGTAGGACGAGATTGCGTCCGCGAGCGGGACGTCGGCGTCCGCCACCTCCACCAACTGAAAGTCCGGAACGAGGCGTGCGCACTCCTCGACGAAAGCGTCGCGGTCCGCGAATGCCTTTTCATGCGCAAACAGTACGGGGCCGTTGGCAACCGCCACTACGTCATTGTGAAAGGCCCCGGCGGCGATCGCCTCCTCCGACTGCGCAACGAATAGAGTTCGCTCAGGATTGAGCTGATGACGCCTCGCAATGGCCGCCGACGCTTCGCGGTGTTGGCGGGCGGGAAAGGGCCCGCCCGATACGCCATAGACGAATACCTCAACGCCCGGTTCTCCGTGGCAACGTGCGAGCCGCATGTGGTTGGCGGCACCTTCATCGCCGAAGGTGGGCGGGACTGCGGAATGGACCTGGAAGGCGTCGCGGTTGCCAAACGCGACCTGCAGCTGCGCCAGCGTGTGGGGCCATTCATGGCTTCGATGCGGCATGGTCCGCAGGTTCGCGACCGTCAGGTGGCAGCGGCCGTCGCCTGTGTCCGGAGCGGGTGAGACGGTTGCCGCGTTGGCCGCCCACATGAACGACGATGACATGGCATTGGCCGCGAGTTCGGCCGTCGCGACGCTGACGTCGGTCGCAAGATCCGCCAGCCAGCCATGGTTGGGCCGAGGATGTGGAAGGAAGATCCCCTGCGTCAGGCCAAGCCTGATATTCGCGCGCATCTTCTCAATGCCTTGCAGCGCTGCGGCGCGGGGTGCCGACACCTGCCCTGCATTCCGCGTTGAAGCGAGATTGCCGAGACTGAGGCCCGCGTAATTGTGGCTGGGGCCGACGATCCCGTCGAAGTTGATCTCCTGCAGCAGCATCAGCGGCCGACCGCCAGCACCTTGTCGCCGACTTTAACTCCGAGCAGTTCGGCGGCCTCGCTATCGATGGCGATGCCCTTTCGGCCGACCCGTTTCACGGACGCGCAGCAGCAGGCGAAACCCTTCAGGCGTCCGGTCGAGACAAGCATCTTCAGTCCTCCGCCGTCGGCAATCTCCGCGACGGTCTCCTGCTTGGACTCACGCACCGTCCGAATGCGATCGGTGGGCACGGTTACAGTCGGACCGCCGTCGAAGATGTCGACGTAGCGGTCGTAGACGAAGCCTTCTTCCTCCAGCATGCGCAGCGCTGCTCGGCCGGTCGGGTGCGGCTGGCCGATGACTGGCTTCGCAGTGTCCGCCAGCATCGCGACATAGATCGGGGTTCGCGGCATCAGGTCGGCGATGAAGTGCGTACCGTGCATCGCGTTGAACTGGTCCGCCTCCGGGAAGGTCATTCCGAAGAAGCGTCCGGCAAGGCCGTCCCAGAAGGGCGAATTGCCCGCCTGGTCCATTACGCCCCGAAGCTCGGCCAGCGTTCGGTCGCCGAAACGTGCCCGATGTTCCTTGATGAACAGGTAGCGGCTGCGGGCCAGCAAGGCACCCCAACCGCCGGCGCGGGACTGCGGGTGCAGGAACAGGCCGCCGACCTCTGACGAGCCCTCGAGATCGGTCGTCAGGCTGAGCATCTGGTTTCGGAACGTCTTGCCCATTTCCGGGCTGCTCTGCGTCAGGGTGCTCAGGTGATAGGAATAAAACGGTTGGTTAAGGCCGACCTGACCGAAGATCTGACAAGTCCCGCGGATCACCCCCGCCTTCGGGTCCTCCAGCACGAACACGTACAGGTCGCCCGCCTGCTCTTCGCCTTCACGCGCGAAGGACGCGTCGGAGATGGCCAGCTTCTCGACGAGGGTTGCGCGATCAGGGGGAAGGTTGGTGAAGCCACCGCCGGTCAGCTTCGCCATCTCGTAGATGGCCTTGAAGTCTTCGTTGCGCGCGGGCCTGACGCGGAAGCTCATTGGCCGAATCTCGCAAGACGCAGGATGGTGAGCGCCGACAGCGCGGCACGCTCCTTCAGGCTGTCGACGATCAGATATTCCTCCATGCTGTGAATCTTGCCCCCGCGGACTCCCATCGTATCGACCACTGGCACGCCGCAGGCAGCGATGTTGTTGCCGTCGCACACGCCGCCTGTCGGCTGCCAGCTGATCGGCTGGCCCAGGTCTACCCCTGCCTGCTTGACCAGCCCGAACAGCTGTTCCGCTTCGGACGTCATCGGTTTGGGCGGGCGTCCGAAGCCGCCGTGCGCGTGAATCTCCACTTCATGCTCGGCAGCGACCATCGCGACGCTC
>JBJMUK010000251.1:0-2560 GCA_045811225.1 Sphingomicrobium sp.
AAGTATGAGAAGGACCTTGGGCGCAAGCTGCAGCCTGCCGACCTCGTCAATCTACCTCTGATCGGGCCGCAGGACGATTGGTGGAGCCTGTGGCTGCGCGCCGCGGGGGTTCCTCCGGACCACCATCGGCCCCGCCGTGGCATTCGCCTCGACAACCAGGCGAACGAGGGCCACGCGGCGATGGCCGGACAGGGCGTGGCGCTGCTGACCCCGTTCCTGTGGAAAGGCGATGTGGCGAGCGGGCGGTTGAACCAGTTGTTCGATCTCACGGCCACTGCCGGCTACGCTTATTGGCTTGCCTTCCCGCCGGAGCGGCGGATGCTCCCAAAGGTCAAACGCTTCCGCGAATGGCTGCTCGCCGAAGTGGTCGCCTGAGCGAAACTGGTGCGCAACCGCAACCCAAGAGCGCTACAGCCGTTAACTGCAGCATGAGCGCCGACGAAAAGACATATCGCGAAGCCAGTGACGTCTCGGGAAACGATGGCGAGGTTCACGTTCATGGGCCGGACTCGGTGGAGGTCAAGCTGACTCCAGAGGCCGCGGCGGAAACCTCGGACCGTTTGCTGACGGGTGCCTTGAAAGCCGAGGGTCAGCGTCATTTGAAGGATCTTCCTCACAAGGAGCAGTAACTTCGCACGCGATACAGCCGTGGCTTCGAAGCAAGGTTGTGGATAATTCCCTGTCCCTCACTCGACGCCCGCTGGGCCACGTTGCTAGACCTGCGCCATGCAGCCTGACGACCTTCCATCGACAACGATCGATACACCTTTCGACGCAGCGCTCAGCGAGCGCTATCTGGTCTACGCACTGTCTACGATCACGGCCCGATCGCTGCCGGACGTCCGCGACGGGCTGAAGCCAGTCCATCGCCGGCTGCTATGGGCGATGCGGCTGCTAAGGCTGGACCCGGCAGGAGCCTACAAGAAGTCGGCACGCGTCGTCGGCGACGTTATCGGCAAGTACCACCCGCACGGCGACCAGTCGGTCTACGATGCCATGGTCCGCCTGGCTCAGAGCTTCGCCCTTCGTTACCCGTTGGTCGACGGCCAGGGGAATTTCGGCAACATCGACGGCGATAACGCCGCCGCCTACCGCTACACGGAGGCCCGCCTGACGGCGATTGCCACGCAGCTGATGGCCGGCCTGGATGAAGGGACGGTCGACTTCAAGCCGACCTACAATGGCGAAGAGGAGGAGCCTGAAGTCTTCCCCGGCCTGTTTCCAAACCTGCTTGCCAACGGCGCCAGCGGCATTGCCGTCGGCATGGCCACCAGCATTCCGCCCCACAATGTAAGCGAGCTGATCGACGCGGCCGTGCAGCTGATCGACAATCCGCACACGGACGACCGGGCCCTGATGGATTTCGTGGGCGGCCCCGACTTCCCAACGGGCGGCGTCCTGGTGGACAGCCGGGAAAGCATTGCGCAGGCCTATGCGACGGGACGCGGCAGTTTCCGCGTGCGGGCATCCATCAGCATCGAGCGCGAAAAAGGTGGCGGCTGGCACCTGCTGGTCAGCGAAGTTCCGTACGGCGTTCAGAAGGGCAAGTTGATCGAACAGATCGCTACTCTGATCGCCGAGAAGAAGCTCCCGATCCTCGCGGACGTGAAGGACGAAAGCGACGAGAAGGTGCGAGTGGTCCTCGAGCCCCGCAGCCGAACCGTCGATCCGCAGCTTCTTCTGGAGAGCCTTTACCGGCTGACCGACCTGGAAATCCGCTTTCCGCTCAACCTCAATGTGCTGGACGCGAGCCGCACGCCAGGTGTGATGAGCCTGAAGCAGGCGCTGACTGCATGGCTGGCGTTTCAAATCCAGGTTCTGGTCCGGCGCAGCGAAGTACGCATCGGCAAGATCGACGATCGTCTGGAACTGCTCGACGGCTTCCTCATCGCGTTCCTCAATCTCGACCGGGTGATCGAGATCATTCGTACTGAGGATGAACCCAAGGTCGTCATGATCGCGGAGTTCAGCCTGACCGACCGGCAGGCGGAAGCAATCCTCAATATGCGGCTTCGCAGCTTGCGACGGCTGGAGGAAATGGAGATCGCCAAGGAGCGCGCGGGGCTCGCGAAGGAGAAGGAGGAGCTCCAGAAGCTGCTTGAAAGTCCGGCGCGGCAGCGCACCCGGCTGAAGCGCGACCTGTCCGCCCTGCGTGAAAAGTTCGGCGACGTACGGCGGACGCGCATTGAGGAAGCTTCCGGCACGCGCGAGATCGACTGGTCTGCAATGATCGAGAAGGAGCCGATCACGGTTATCCTGTCCCAGCGCGGTTGGATCCGGGCCATGCGGGGTCACGTCGCGCTGGAAGAGATGAAAGATCTCAAGTGGCGCGAGGGCGACGGGCCTTTCATCCACTTCCACGCCCAGACCACGGACAAGCTGGCACTCTTCGCGTCGAACGGACGGGCTTACACGCTTGCGGGCGACAAGCTTCCGGGGGGGCGGGGCTTCGGCGAGCCGGTGCGGCTGCAGATCGATCTGGACGCCGAGGTGGAGATCGTGACCTTGATGGTCGTTCGTCCCGACACGAAGCTCTTGATTGCCTCCTCCGACGGCCGCG
>JBJMUK010000252.1:0-7982 GCA_045811225.1 Sphingomicrobium sp.
GTTCAGCGATCTCGCCGGCAAGATCGGCCAGCAGGCCCTTCACGTCCGGTGAGCCGAGCGCCGCTGGCGTCGCCCGGACTAGGATCGCCGAGGGTCCGAAGCGTTCGAGATCAAGCCCCCAACCCGCCAGTTCACCCGATGCCGCTTCCAACCGATCACAGTCGGGTTCGTCGAGCTCGACGACCTCGGGCATCAGCAAGGCCTGGCGAGCCACAGCGCCGCCCTCTCGGGCGCTGCGCATCCGCTCTAGCACGAGCCGCTCGTGGGCCGCATGCTGATCGACAATGACGAGGCCGTCCTTTACCTCCGCAACGATGTAGGTGGATGCAACCTGCCCACGCGCGACACCTAGCGGGAAGTCCTGCACCGGAGCGGTCGCAGGTTCTGCGCGACCGAGAGGCGCACCTTCGAATGCAAGGCGTTCCTCAGCCAGTGCGCTGCGCGCCGGCGACTGAAAGTCGAAACGATTGCTGCCGTCCAGTGCGCCCAGTGCTTGTTCATACATCTGGCTGGTCGTCCACATGACCGGCGCGGCCGCCTGCTCATGTACGCCGCTGCGTTGGCTGGCTTCGTCGAGCGCCACGCGAAGGCCGCCAATGATCAGCCCGCGAACGGCGGACGGATCGCGGAAGCGGACCTCCGTCTTGGCCGGGTGAACATTCACGTCCACCTCCTCCAGCGGAACCGAAAGGAACAGGGCTGCGATGGGGTGGCGGTCGCGAGCGAGCAGGTCGCGGTACGCAGCCCTGAGCGCGCCAATGAGCAGCCTGTCCTTTACCGGTCTGGAATTGACGAAGAGGAATTGCTGGTCGGCGGCACCACGGTTGAAGGTCGGCAGGCTGATTACGCCGGTGAGCGCATAACCGTTGCGGCCGCAATCGATGCCGATGCCGTGCTGATCGAGTTCATGGGCAAGCAAGGCCGCGACCCGCTGCGCGGGATCTGATGGCTGCAGGGTCAGGATGCGCCGGCCGTCATGATCAAGGCTGAAGGCGACATCGCTGCGCGCCATCGCAAGGCGACGAACGACGTCGAGAGCCGCGGCATATTCTGCCCGCGGAGAGCGCAGGAACTTGCGGCGCGCCGGCACCTTGTCGAACAGGCCTTGAACCCGGACACGGGTGCCAGGGGGAAGCGCGGCCGGCCCCTCGCCTGCCGGTGCACCGTGATCGACGTCGATTCGCCAGCCATCTGCGCCCCGGGGCCGGCTTTCGAGCGTCAGCCGTGCAACACTGGCGATGGACGGCAGCGCTTCCCCGCGAAAGCCAAAGCTTGTGACCTGGTCGATCGCATCTTCGGGAAGCTTGGAAGTTGCGTGCCGCTCCAGTGCAAGTCCCATTTCGGCCGGGCTCATGCCATGGCCGTCGTCGACGACCTCCACTAGCTCCAGCCCGCCCGCAGACAATTTCACTGCAATGCTGCTCGACTCAGCGTCCAGGGCGTTCTCGATCAACTCCTTGAGCGCGCTTGCCGGACGCTCCACGACCTCACCTGCCGCGATGCGGTTGATGAGTTCGATTGGCAGCCTTCTTATTGACATGCCTGTGGCTGTAGCCCAATCCGACAGCGCCCGCGAAGCGCTGATTTTTCGCGAGAATTCAGTCCGCATTCAATGGGAAATGTTTAACCCTCGGTAAGTGACGGAAACGATCCGCCGCTGGGGCCGAGCAAAAAGCGAGAGACGGGAATAGGATGTTCTGGACGCGCTGGTTCAAATGGATGTCGCACGACATGGCGATCGACCTCGGAACCGCCAACACATTGGTTTATGTGCGCGGTCGCGGGATCGTCCTCAATGAACCGTCGGTCGTCGCGATCGAAACGATCAACGGCGTCAAGAAGGTCAAGGCCGTCGGAGACGACGCGAAGCTTATGATGGGCAAGACGCCCGATCAGATCGAGGCCATCCGCCCGCTCCGTGACGGGGTGATCGCCGACATCGATGTCGCCGAGCAGATGATCAAGCACTTCATCCACAAGGTGCACGGCGGCAAGATGCGCGCCTGGCGCTTCCCGGAGATCGTTATTTGCGTTCCGTCGGGCTCGACTTCGGTCGAACGTCGCGCCATCCGTGACGCTGCATCGAATGCCGGTGCAAGCAGCGTCTTCCTGATCGAAGAACCGATGGCAGCTGCAATCGGTGCCGACATGCCAGTGACCCAGCCGATTGGATCAATGGTCGTGGACATTGGCGGGGGAACCACGGAAGTCGCGGTTCTGTCACTTCGCGGCCTCGCCTACACCACCTCGGTCCGCGTGGGCGGCGACAAGATGGACGAAGCGATCAGCTCCTATGTCCGCCGCAACCACAATCTCCTGATCGGTGAAGCGACGGCTGAGCGGATCAAGAAGGAAGTCGGTATCGCCAAACCGCCCGTCGATGGCATCGGCAAGACCGTGCACATCAAGGGCCGCGATCTCGTCAACGGCGTTCCCAAGGAAATCTCGATCAACCAGGGCCAGATCGCGGAGGCTTTGTCGGAGCCGGTCGGAACCATCGTCGAGGGCGTTCGCATCGCGCTTGAAAACACTGCCCCGGAACTCGCCGCAGACATTTGCGACCAGGGTATTGTGCTGACTGGCGGGGGCGCATTGCTGCAGGGCCTGGACGAGGTGCTTCGCGATGAAACCGGCCTTCCCGTCACCGTCGCTGAGGATCCGCTGACCTGCGTCGCACTGGGCACCGGCCGGGCGCTGGAGGAAGAGCAGTTCCGCGGCGTCCTACAAACCGCGTAACGGAGCGCTGAGCAGTGGCGCCGCCGCGCCCAGGCTGGTCTCGCCGAGCACAATATGGGCTGTTCTTCAGCCTCCTGGCGTTAATCGGCGGGATCATCGTCGGCCTGGTGCTGCTCGCTTTGTCACTTCTTGCACCCAAGAGTTTTGAGCGGGTCCGCGGCGCTGCGCTCGACGTGACCGCGCCCATAAGTGGCGCGCTTAGCGAGGTCACGGCGACCTTCGATGGCATGTGGAACGGCGCCGGCAATTACTGGGACGCCGCCCGGCAGAACGGCAAACTGAAGCGGGAACGGACGTATCTGCGCCAGCAGGTCATGCAAGCGAATGCGATCCTGCAGGAGAACCGCCAACTCAAAGCCGCGCTAAAATTGCGCGAGCGCACTGACGCGACCGTAGCGACGGGCCGGGTCGTCGGGTCGTCATTCAATAGCCTCCGCCGTTTCGCGATCCTGAGCGCCGGAACCAGCGACGGCGTGCGCATTGGAATGCCGGTCCGTTCGCCGGAGGGCCTAATCGGACGAGTGATCGATGCGGGCGCCATAGCGTCGCGGGTGATGCTCGTTTCCGATCGGTCGAACATCGTCCCGGCACGGCTACTGCGCGGCGGCCTTCCGGTCATTTCACAGGGGCGCGGGGATGGCACAGTCGACGTCCGCCCGCTTGAGGTCGGCCGCAACCCTTTCAAACGCGGCGACGTCCTCGTGACGTCCGGTACCGGCGGACTCTACTCGCCGCTTGTGCCCGTGGCCCGCATCGTAAAGCTGGTCGATGACGGCGCGATCGCAATCCCGCTCGCGGACCCGGCGAACACGAGCTTCGCGATCGTAGAGCGACCGTTCGAGCCGGCGGCCGCAGCCGCCGAGGATAGCTCGTCCGCGGAGGCGCCTTAATGGTCCGCGCGGCCCTGGCGCAGCGCAGGCGCATCGGTCAGGGCCCAAGGCGTTTTGCGGGCTGGGTACCGGCCATGACCGTTGTCCTCGCGTCCCTGCTGACCGCCCTGCCTATCGTGACTAACCGAGGCTGGTTTCCCGATTTCGGCTTTCTTGTCTTTATCAGTTGGCGCCTGCTGCGGTCGGACCCGTGGCCAGCCTGGTGGGCTATTCCCCTTGGGCTGTTCAACGACCTCGCCGGCGGCTGGCCCGTTGGACAATCGATTGCGTTCTGGTCGGCAACGATGCTGCTGCTCGACCTGGTCGACCGGCGAACCATGTGGCGAGATTATTGGATCGAGTGGGCCCTCGCCTGCGTCCTGCTGCTGATGAATGGCTGGTTCCAGTGGAGGCTCGCTGCAGCAGCGGCTGCGAATGTCCCCTATTTCGCTACGCTTCCCCAACTGCTGATCTCAATCTTCGTATTCCCACTCGCCGCCTGGCTGGTGAGCCGGACTGATCGCTGGCGGCTCGGGCGATGAAGAGCCCCAAGCGATTCACCTCCGTCCACCAGTCACTGACCTTTTCCAGGCGGATGATGCTGCTTGGCGGCGGGCAGGCGGCGGTCGGAGCGCTGTTGATCGGCCGCATGGGCTGGCTGTCCGTCGCCGAGAATCAGCGATATCAGCTATTGAGCGAAAACAACCGCGTCCAGTTAATCCCTGTGCCCCCCAGGCGGGGCTGGATCGTTGACCGGCATGGCAAGCCCATCGCCATCAACCGGGCAAGCTTCCGCGTCGACATCATCCCCCAACAGCTCGAGAAGAACCGCGATGTCGTTTCGGAGCTGGCGAACCTCCTGGCGCTGAGCGCGGACGACGTCCACCGCGTCCGGCGCGACCTTTCGGAATCCCGCGGGTTCCAGCCGGTGCAGGTCGCCGAAAACGTGACGTATGACCAATATGCGGCCGTCACCGTGCGGCTGCCGGACCTGCCGGGCGTACAGGCCACCCGAGGCTTCTCCCGGTACTACCCTGCCGGCCCGGCCGTCGCGCACCTGGTTGGCTATGTCGGGAGCGCCAACGCCAAGGAATACGAGGCGGAGAAGAAGAACCCGCTCCTCCTCGTCCCGGGGGTGAAAATCGGCAAGCAGGGCCTGGAAAAGTCGCTCGAACCCTATCTTCGCGGACTTCCGGGCGGACAACGTGTCGAAGTCACCGCCGGCGGCAAGCTGGTCAAGGAGCTCGACCCCAAGCCCGACCGGAGCGGCCGAACCGTCCAGCTCACGATCGACGAAGGGCTGCAGGAATATGCGGCGCGGCGGATTGGGGACCAATCGGGCGCGCTCGTGGCGATGGATGTTACGAGCGGCGACATGCTTGCCTTCGTGTCGATGCCGGCTTTCGATCCGAACAGCTTCAGCGAAGGTATTGGGCAGACCGAGTGGCGGATGCTGTCCGAGAACGACCACATCCCCCTCCTCAACAAGGTCGCACAGGGGCTTTACCCTTCGGGGTCAACCATCAAGCCGGCAATGGCCCTCGGCTTCCTCAAACAAGGGATCGATCCCAAGCGCCGTATCCATTGCGCGGGCGGCTACCAGATCGGAAATCGCTACTTCCGGTGCGACGCCGTGCATGGATCCATGGACATGCATTCCGCGATCGAACGCAGCTGCAACACCTACTTCTGGGCAATGGGTCTGATCACCGACCCGGAGCAGACCACGGAGATGGTCAACTATCTCGGGTACGGCCAGGAATTCGATCTGCCGATCCCGTCGCAGCGGTTCGGGACGATGCCGAATCCCAAATGGCTCGAGAAGAAATACCACCGGAAATGGCAGGGCTATGACTCGGCCAACACGTCGATTGGCCAGGGATACGTTCTCGTCAATCCGCTGCAGCTCGCAGTCATGCCCGCCCGCCTGGCATCCGGAAAGCTTCTGCAGCCTCGCCTGCTGATGGGCGGCCGGCGCGAGCAGATCCGGTCGCTGGACGTGGAGGCCGAGCATCTCGATATCGTTCGCAAGGCCATGGCCGCGGTGGTCAACGGGGCCGGCACGGCAGTCGCGTCGAAGCTTCCGCTCGACGGCATTCAGATGGCCGGGAAGACCGGGACTGCACAAGTGTTCCGGCTTGGAGAGCGCGGCCACCAAGGCAGCTGGGCCTTGCGCGACCACGCCTTGTTCGTTGCCTTCGCTCCAGCAGACAAGCCGCTGTACGCGATCGGCTGCATCATCGAGCACGGCGGGTTCGGAGCCTCGGCTGCCGCACCGATCGTTCGCGATTCGATGACCTATCTCTTCGACAAGCAAAAAGCCTTGCAGGCTCTTGCTCCGCTCGAGCAGCAATGGGGCGGCACTTTGGCGGAGCGCAACGCCCGCCAGCTCAGCGCGTTTAAGTCGATGTCCCGCGAAGGCGCATGATCACTTCTGCCATCATTCCCCGCCCGCTGGCGAAGCTGCCGTGGCGGTTGATCTTCCTTGTCGCGGGCATCGCCTCCTTTGGTCTGATCGTCCTTTACTCGGCGGCTGGCGGGTCGGCGCAGCCCTGGGCGCTGAAACAAGGCATCATTTTCAGCGGCTTCCTTGGCCTTGCGATTGCCATGTCATGGCTAGGCGAGAACCGGATAAAGTCGGTCATCTTTCCGATCTACGCGCTGATCGTGCTGATGCTTATCGGCGTCGAGATCCTCGGCCTTGCAAGCAAGGGCGCCCAGCGCTGGCTGGACGTCGGGTTCATCCGTTTGCAGCCGTCCGAGTTCATGAAGCCGGCAATCGTGCTGACCCTCGCTCGATATTACGAGTTGCTGCCGGTCGGCGAAGTCCGCAAGTGGCGGGCGCTCTGGCCGGCCTTGGGAATGCTTGGCTTCCCGGCCGCGCTGATCTTGGTGCAGCCCGATCTCGGCACCTGCATCATGGTCCTTCTTTGCGGGCTGACCGTAATGTTCCTTGCGGGCGTTCCGATCTGGGTCTTCCTGGGTCCTGCGATCGCGGGCGGAGCGGCGCTGCCGGTCGTCTACCACTTTCTGCACGGCTACCAGCGGAAGCGGATCGACATCTTCCTCGATCCGGAAAGCGATCCACTGGGCGCCGGCTACCACATCAGCCAGTCCAAAATCGCGATTGGCTCCGGGGGGATCTTCGGCAAAGGGTTCCTTCAGGGCAGTCAAAGCCATCTGGACTACCTTCCCGAAGGCCATACGGACTTCGTTTTCGCTACAATGGCGGAAGAATGGGGACTGGTGGGCGGAGTAATCCTGATACTGGCCTTCGCGTTGGTGATCCAGTGGGGAATGAAGGTCAGCACCAACGCCAAGACCCGTTTTTCACAGCTTGCGGCCGCCGGGCTGTCGGGGACCATATTTTACTATGCGTCGATCAACCTGATGATGGTGATGGGCCTGGCCCCGGTTGTCGGCGTTCCCCTCCCTTTGGTCAGCTTCGGCGGATCGGCGGTGATGACCGTGATGATCTGCCTCGGCATCCTGATGGCGCTGGAACGTCAGCAGCGGACAACTTCTCGGCTGGAATAGCGGAGAGGCGGTTGCACCCCGGTGTGGCCCATGCTAGCGGCGCACCGCGCGCAAGCCTCTCCAGGCTCCCGCACTTGCCTTTAGGCACGGACGCATAGCTCAGTTGGTAGAGCAGCTGACTCTTAATCAGCGGGTCCTAGGTTCGAGCCCTAGTGCGTCCACCATTTTCTTCTCAATGACTTAACTCAGTTAGTTCACGCCAGATGGAGCCTTGAGCGGCCCCCACTGTGACCATTTTTGTGACTCGGCATTTCCTGACTTTCCAGTGGCATGGGCCTTTCGGCCCCGATCGCCGGAAAAATCAGCTGATCGGCATAGGGCTGCAAGTGCTTCACCGACATATGCGCGTAACGCCGCACCATGGATTCGCTCTTCCAGCCGCCAAGCTCCTGGAGCACCCAAGTGGGCACGTCGTTCTGCCTCAGCCAGGTCGCCCAGGTGTGCCTGAGGTCGTGCCAGCGGAAATCCTTGACCCCGCACGCCTTCAGGGCCGCCCGCCAGGTCCTCGTGTTCGCCGTCCGCAGGGGCTTGCCCCGATAGGTGAAAACATGCGTCCTGTGCTTGCCCAGCTGCCGCTCCAACACGCCGACGGCGATATCGTTGAGCGGGACGCCAAGGGCCTCGCCGTTCTTCGTGTCGCCCTCCCCCACCGTCGCGATCCGCCGGCCTAAGTCGACGCGATCCCAGGTGAGATCGAGGATGTTGCGCTGCCTCAGGCCCGTCGAGAGCGCGAACAGAACAACCTCGCGCTGATGCTTCGGCAACTCTGCGAGGATTGCCTCGGCCTGGGCGTGAGTCAGCCAGCGCACCCTCACCTTGCCGCCTGTCGCATAGGTCCTG